>DOWG01000200.1:414-8006 GCA_003519685.1 Lachnospiraceae bacterium | reverse complement strand
TTTGCATAGGCCTCCTCTATTGCTTTGATTTCCTCCTTTGACATATCGACTGCGCTAAATACAAAATCTACTTCCCTGCAGACCTCCGCTACATCATTAACATCCTTGACAATCAATTTCTTAACGCCCTCCGGCATAGGTGTGCTCATCTTCCAACGGCTTCCCACCGCTTCCTCGTAAGTCTTTCCGGCACTTCTCGGGCTTGCCGCTACCACAGCCACCTCAAACCAGGGATGATTCTCCAGCAATGTTATAAAACGTTGTCCGACCATACCGGTCCCACCGAGTATTCCTACTTTTAGCTTATCCATTCTTAACCCTCACTTCTGCGCGGCCTTTTGCGCTCTTATTCTGCCAACCTGTTCTTGTATGGCAAACATCTGTCTTTTCTGTAAATATACTATAACGAAATCATAGAAAAAATCAATGTTTTTTCTGCTAAAATTATAGTTTTGTAACTATTTTATATTATCCTGCCGCTTCCTGGGAATCCTTTGGTTGTTTTTTATCAATATTCCTCCAGAAGTTGTGTCAGATCCTGTAAGCTTTCAATCGTATTGACCCGGCTCCGCAGCTTCGCAGTTAACGGGTAACCAACGGTATACCAGGCAACATGCTTCCGCATTTCCCGGATACCTGTATACTCCCCTTTATACGCAATTTCTAATATTGCATGCCGCAGTATCGTATTTTTAACCTCTGTAAAATCCGGCTTAGGTTGGTATACCCCATTTACCAGATATGATTTTATCTGTTCGAACAGCCATGGATTTCCCCGTGCTCCCCTTGCGATCATAATAGCATCACAGCCCGTCTGCGCAAGCATTCGTTTTGCATCCTCCGGCGAAAACACATCCCCGCTTCCTATCACCGGTATCGTAACGGCTTCCTTAACCCTGCGGATGACCTCCCAATCCGCTTTCCCCCGGTAGAACTGCTCCCTTGTCCGCGCATGGACCGTAACCGCCGCAGCACCGTTCTCCTGCGCCATTCTCGCGATCTCTGCCGCATTAATATTATCCGGATCAAATCCAGAACGTATCTTAACCGTCACCGGCTTTTCGATCGCTTTTGATACCTTACGGACAATCTCTCCGACCAGCCGCGGATTCTTCATTAAAGCAGAGCCCTCTCCGTTTTTGACCACCTTAGGAACCGGGCATCCCATATTGATATCCAGGATATCAAAGTTACGGTGCTCGATGCGCTTCGCCATCTCCGCCATGATATCCGGATCTGCGCCAAACAACTGGATCGCCGCCGGCCTTTCCTCCTCCGAAATGGTAAGAAGGCTTTCCGTATTCTTATTGTTGTAGAGGATTCCCTTCGCACTTACCATCTCAGTGAAGACAAGGTCCGCCCCTTTTTCCTTACATAAGACACGAAATGGCAGGTCGGTTACCCCTGCCATTGGTCCAAGAAATAAATTTCCTTTTATGATAACATTGCCGATATAGAAGCTCATCGCGTTTATCTCCCAACTCGATTTTTATCACTGATAATCTTAAGCCCCTTCAGTGTTAAGTTTGAATCGTACACGTTAATGACATCCGTATTATCCGCAATCACCTTGCCCAAACCACCGGTTGCCACCACCTTGCATCCTGCGATTTTGGATTCGGCGATCATATGTTTTGCAATATACTCTGTCTGACCGATACACCCGTAGAGAAGGCCGGCCTGCATGCTTGTTATGGTATCCTTCGCGAGAATCGTATTGGGAAGTACGATTTCTATTTCCGGAAGCTTCGCGGTCTCTCTCCACAAGGCATTTGCAGAAATCTGCAATCCGGGGCTGGTGACACCCGCAATAAAGGAACCATCCGCCGTAATTAAATCATACGTAATCGCTGTTCCAAAATCAATTACCAGAACCGGTCCGCCGTAGATCTCGTAGGCTGCAACCGCATCCACGATCCGATCTGAGCCAATCTCTTTCGGATTCGCTGACGGCGTCTTGATGCCCGTCTTGGTCCCGGCTCCGATCAGTAAGGGAGTAATTCCCAAGTACTTTATGATTCCAGAAACCAAGGAATGCATAATCTTAGGAACAACGGATGCAATCGTTACCGAATCAATGTCCTGAATACGTATATTCTTGCCCATAAGAAGCTCCTGCATAAGAAGTCCATACTCATCCGATGTCCTGACGATCTGAGTCGTAATACGAAGGGTTGCTCTTAGATTAATATCCTCAAATACCCCCAAAGTAATATTCGTGTTTCCAACGTCTATGACTAATAACATAAATCTACCTCCTGTATTCTCCATTCATTTTATCAAATCCATTGAAACAATGCATACTAATCTTCCCCATCCTCGCTGCTTAACAAACCGGATGCATCCCGATTAAGAAAGAATACCTGATAATAGATTTCAATCGCTTCTAAAAGCTCTTTCTTTGTTTTCTGAAGCTCCTTAATTTTTAAAACACTTCCTATTTCATCAAACATAAAATCATTCTCATCGGCATCTACCTTAAACAGCAGGGTTCCATCCTCATTAAATTCCATCGATAGTATTCCCCCAACGTCCTCCGTAAATAACACGCACATAATCTTTAATTCTTGCTTTACCTGCTCCGGTAAAGCTGCAAAATCTTCATTAAACCAAAACTTTTTTTCATAAGCACTACTGGCGCATAATACTACCTTATCCTGATACATCGAATAAACTTCCTTTCGTTTGGAGTCTAAGAATGGGATTTATTTTATATACTTCATACCGTGATGAGAAATCCGATCAAAATAACTATCATACCGAACAGGATAAAGGACATTCCCATGTTTTTTCTCTTCGGATCCTTTTTATACTTAAGACCATTTACGATATTCATAAGACCGCCGGAGGTAAATGCTATAAACAAAAACAGGCGGTTACTCGGATGCCGAAAAACCAGTATAAGAAAAATAAGTAATACCATTCCTAGTAACAGGTTAATAATATCATAGGAAAGGGAAAAGTCTTTGATCAGTTTTTTTAATTTATCCATCGTAGAGATTACTCCTTTGATTACATATTTCCTAAGGTAGCAACCATAACTGCTTTAATTGTATGCATACGGTTCTCTGCCTGGTCAAAAATAACATCCGAAAACCGTTCAAATACTTCTTCTGTTATTTCATTTCCCTTCACTGCGGGAAGGCAATGTAGTACAATGGTATCCTGCTTATTCGTCCGAACAAGCAGTTCATCATTCACCTGATACGGCCGTAACAGCTCTATTCTTTCGGCAGCTTTCTCTTCNNCCCATAGAACACCATACATCCGTATATATAGCATCGGCACCCTCTGCGGCAGCAAGGGAATCCGCTATGGTAATCTTGCTGCCAAAGCCATCGGCATAGGTTTTACAGAGCTTCACCAGCTCCTGCCCGGGCCATAAGGATTTTGGTGCCAATATGGTAAAATCAATTCCCATTTTAGAGCAGCCAATCATCAGGCTATTGGCCATGTTATTTCTGCCGTCTCCTGCATAGACAAGTTTTAACCCTTTCAGCTTACCAAAATGCTCTTTTAAAGTCAAGAAGTCTGCTAAAATCTGTGTGGGATGATAGGTATCGGTTAAACCGTTCCATACCGGGACCCCGCTATACTTTGCAAGCTTCTCTACCGTCTCCTGCGAGAATCCCCGAAACTCGATTCCATCGTACATTCTTCCTAGTACCCGAGCCGTATCCTCGACACTTTCCTTGTGGCCTAATTGGATATCCTCTTTCCCAAGATACTCCGGATGCGCGCCCTCATCCACACAGCCTACCGTAAAAGCAGACCGGGTTCTCGTCGACGGCTTCTCAAAGATTAAAGCGATGTTTTTCCCCTTCAGACGGTTTCCGGTAATCCCCTGCTTCTTCTTTTCTTTTAACTCTGCCGCCAGATCAATTAAATATGCAATCTCCTCCGGTGTAAAATCCTTTAAAGTCAAAAAGCTTCTCCCTTTTAAAGTCATATCATGAACCTCCATTCCTGTGTTACCTGCAAAGTTAAGTGCGGGCAGTTAATACATTCAAACTATTCATTCACTAATAATAGAAGGTATTGTACCTCTTCACATTCGTTATTTTTATACATTAATATTGTTTATTTATACAGTATTCTAATTTTATCCGGATGTCAAGCCATTTTAAAAAAACTTCCATTTCTAATTCCTATCCCATTACTGTTCACACCTGGGCAAAGTCTATCATGTGATTTCGACAAATGATATCCGATAAGGAGTAACCCTATCCCCTTTTCTATGCCTCTATAACACTCTTTATTACATTCTCTTTAACATGACCTATAGCATCCTAAGGATAAGAATCGTAAGCTTGGATATCAGAAACGGCAAGAATCAGGAAATCTGATATAGATAGGTAGCATTCCGCAGGAATACTTCCATCCATATCAGACTTTCTAATAGAATAATCGATATTTTGATTGCTATTTTTAATCGATATTTTGTTGAATATTATTTGCTCTCGCTATTCGAAATCTCGATGGGATCCCGTTTTATATATTCTGCTATAAGATCTTTCTGCATAATTTCCTTCGAAGTCTTCTTATAAAGCAATGCCTTTTCGTATTCCTCCCGGTAAAGAGCGGCATCCAGCTCCTCTCCGGTGCCAATTCTCCATGCCCGGCTGCCTTCAAAGATTCTTTCTCTGGAAATCTCAAACATAACATCATCCTTTACAAACGATCCGTCAAAAAGGTAGCTGGTAAAGGCAACAAAACCTTCCTTGGCATTTGTCAGATCCTGCCCGAGGGCAAAGGTTTTGTCATAGGAGATTCCCATAATGTTCGCAATCGTCGGCATAAAATCGATCTGCCCTCCCGTGGTATGTATGGTTTCCTTTACCCCGCTGCCCGGGATATGAATGATAAGAGGGATCTTCAGCATTTCATCATAATCATAATTTCGTCCGAGGAATCTGGTCATATCCTCCCGAACATCCTCCATACCACAGTTTAAGCCATGGTGATCCCCATAGAGCGCAATAACGGTATTTTCATACAGTCCGGCTGCCTTAAGCTCTTCGATCAATTGACCGATCGCTTCATCCGTATAGCGGACCGTCTGCAGATAATCACCCAGCTTTGTTCCCTTTTCTTCCTCGGCCAGCTGCAGGGTCTTATACTGCTCATCCAGAACAAACGGATGATGATTTGTTAAGGTAATTACAAAGCTGAAGAAAGGCTTCTCCTGTGCCTTGAGAATCGGCACCAATTGCCGGAACATGGATTTGTCGGATATTCCCATTCCGATGATTTCATCCTGGTTTAGATCCTCCATGCTGATGTAATCTTGAAATCCCTGATAGGGATAAGCTTTTTCCCTGTTCCAGAACTCTCCTTTATAGCCGTGTACCGCAAAAGCATAATATCCCTGCTCCCGTAACAGCCATGGTAATCCATGATATGTATTCGTTTCATACAACCGATATGCCTCTCCCTCAATTACGGGATAGAGGCTGTTCATACTGGAGAACTCTGCATCAACGGTATTCCCTTTTCCTATATTAGAATAGTAATTATCAAAATATAAGGTGTCCCGATTAAGCAACCGGTTAATATTCGGCGTGATTTCCTGCCCGTTATATCTCCTGCCAATCACAAAATTCTGGAATGCCTCCAACTGTATTACAATTAAATTCTTACCCTTTCCAACGCCATGCAGGTAAGGTCCCATCGATTCCGGAGCGACCTCCTGCAAAACTTCAAGGATTTCTTCCTCCTTCATCTCCTCCGGAGCAATATTCTCTGCTATCGTTTGATAGATATCGCTCACATGGTTTGTAAAAAACTCGGTATTATTCACCCGTTCAACCGCTGCCGAATGGAACGGGTTCACGGCAAGAGTGATAACGATTGCAATAAGAACGGAAGCGGAATATTTGATTTCCTTTCTTAAATGGAAATTATGTTTTTTGTATTTATCATTGATTTTTTTAAAGCTATAGTATGCAAATGGTATATCAACAAAGAGCAGAAAGCTCGCCGGTATCAAAGTTGCGATAAAGCTTTTCGGTACTGCTGTAACACTCTTCGCCTGCCAAAGCTGACGGATCGATACGGTCTGATTATAGTAATTATAATACATCGTATCTGCAAACATAAGCAGACTTAACAGTAAGTAGACCGTCAGGAAAATCCCCCTCTTTCTCTTTAAGCCGCTTTTACTAAATCCAATAAAGATACCACCCCACACAACCAGGCTGATTAAAATCAGTACGATTTCCATACGATTCACTTTAATCAGCGAATAATAAACCATCATTTTTAAAGCAAACAGACCCGCTATAAAATAAGGCGATGCCAATATTTTTTTCATTTTCTCCATTCTTTTCATAAATATCCTCATTCCTGCGCGGCATTTTGCGCATTACAAGTTTATGTCTCTGCCTTTATATCATCACGTTCAAATGGGAATAGCAATATAATATATCATTGTAAAACCTTAAGCAAGAAAGAAAATCTTAATTTTTCCTTAAAATTTCATCCGGTTTTGGTAAAGATACACCCAATATTGGTAAAGTTTCACCCAATAAAAATGAACCGGTTTCCCTTTGCCACCGGTTCATTTTCTATTTATATTCGAATTCTGCCGCGATACGCGGGTAGTTTTCTTAGTTTTCTTACTTTTCTTCCTTTACCACCTCTACCAGGGATTTTGCCATTCCTGCCAAGCTCTGAATCTCTGACGGAATAATAATCTTCGTTGCCTTTCCGTCTGCAGCCTTTGCAAATGCATCCAGACTCTTAAGCTGAATTACTGCCGCCTGCGGAGCAGACTCATTCAGGAAGCGAATACCATCCGCATTTGCCTTCTGCACCTTGATAATTGCCTCCGCCTGCCCTTCCGCTTCACGGATGGTTGCTTCCTTCTTCGCCTCTGCACGTAAGATAGCGGATTCCTTCTCCCCCTCGGCCTCCAGAATTGCCGATTCCTTTTTCCCCTCCGCAACAAGTATCGCAGATTTCTTTTCGCCCTCCGCAATTAGGATTGATTCTCTCCGTTCTCTCTCCGCCTTCATCTGTTTCTCCATCGCATCCTGAATTGCCGCCGGCGGAATGATATTTTTCAGCTCGACACGGGTCACTTTGATGCCCCAGGGATCGGTAGCAACATCAAGAGTCACTCTCATCTTCGTATTAATAATCTCCCTGGAAGTTAAGGTTTCATCTAGTTCCAGATCACCAATGATATTACGCAGTGTTGTTGCCGTCAGGTTCTCAATCGCCATTAAGGGATTATCAACACCATATGCATATAATTTGGGATCGGTAATCTGATAAAATACAACCGTGTCGATCTTCATTGTAACATTATCCTTCGTTATGACCGGCTGCGGCGCAAAATCTGCCACCTGTTCCTTAAGCATAACTTTCTTCGCAATCCGGTCGACCACCGGTACCTGAATATGGATACCGACATCCCAGGTTGCTTGGTATCCGCCCAGCCGTTCCACCACATAAGCATATGCCTGCGGAACAACTTTGACACAAGATGCCAAAATCAGTAAAATAATGACTGCAAAAACAATAAGCACAATCTCAAACCCACCCATTTTTTCATCCTCATTTCTGCGCGGCATTTTATGCATCACAGA
>DOWG01000200.1:0-398 GCA_003519685.1 Lachnospiraceae bacterium | reverse complement strand
AACGTCCATATTTTTGGGGCTTACAATTAGCTTTACCCCGGTAATCCCCTGTACCATGACTTTCACATCTTTTTCTATCCTGCTTCCATCTGCGGTTTTTGCCGACCATTCCTGGCCATCTACAAGGACCTGCCCGGTTGCTTTTATATTATCAATCGGTACAATCACTAAGGCTTCTTTCCCAATCACCCCTTCGTAGTTGGTCTTTGTTCTTTTTGGATTGAAGTATTTAAGAATCACCGGCCTTGTAAAGTACAACAGCAGGAGGGAAACAACCAAAAATACAATAATCTCAGCAAGCAGGCTGTCAAAAAACAGGGATAATATAAATGCCGCCAGAGCGCCTCCCGCAAACCATATGGTTGTAAGGCCCAGAGTAATAATTTCTATGAAAATAA
>DOWG01000065.1:7582-7788 GCA_003519685.1 Lachnospiraceae bacterium | reverse complement strand
GCAGTGAGTTCATTGGGTATAAAACGTCTACGATATAGAATCGGTGCAGGCATAAAAACCTCCTTATGGGGAACCCCTTTGATACAGGGCATCGGGATGCTTAATTTGCTTTTAAAGAGTATACCATAGATTGAAAATTACGTATAGTGCTAAATATTGTTTTGAATAAACCTTTCTATTTTCGGTCAAACTATTAGATGAAAGAA
>DOWG01000065.1:4137-7524 GCA_003519685.1 Lachnospiraceae bacterium | reverse complement strand
ATATCATTTGTCGAAATCATATGATAGACTTTGTTGCGGGTGTGAACAGTAACAAAGAGTAAACGATTCGAAAATGGAGGTTGATTCCTTGGAGAATAGTAAAATAAATCATTTTATGAATAGTATAAAACGAATCTTTTCCTCGAGACAAACCCAATTTACCTTATATATGGCAATGGTGCTTTGGCTGGCAGTGATAACGCAGATGGTAGTTAACCGCGTGTTTCGAGAGGATTTTCAGATTACAGAAGCATTTGTAAACACCGATATGGAGGAAATGAAAAGCAGCTTAGAGATTGTTGCTGAATATAGCGGTGAGTTTCTAAGTGAAACGGACAAGAAGAATATGATTCATCAAATTGCAGATTCCGTTGGGCTGACATTAGATAAAGATATCAGCATCCGAAAGGAAGGCTCTCGCAGTGAATATGCCTATACGAAGCAAGCGAAGTATGCGGAAACGGAAATTAAAGTGATCAGCATGGAGCAGAAATATGAGGAAGCCATTCGTATGAAGCACTATATTATTGTAAGAATGAGCATATTACAAAGCATCCAAAGTATTGAAGGGTATAAGAATAAACTTTTGGATGTGCTGGGACAATTAGGGGTTGATCAGAAACAGATAACGATGCGGTTTGACGGAACCTATGACGGGACACGCACGAGTGAGGAAAAGAAGCGGATAGCCGAGCTTCTGGTCAATGAACTGCATGGAGAAATCGCTTTGGATTATGAGGAGGGCGATCTATATACCGTCTATGCCTATACCGGATTAATCAATGAATATATTGTGTCCCTCGGCAGCAAAGTTAATATCCAGGTTGCGATAACTTATGATGAAGGTAATGACAAAACAATCGTTACACTTGCTACACCCATTCTAAACGAAAGTTGGTAGGCAATTATAGAAAAAGGCTGTTAGAATATTCACTGGATTTCTACAGCCTTAATTCAATATTAGAACCAACGTCTTCTGCTGCGGTAACGTCTCCTTCGGTTTAAAAATTCATTTAACAGGATAACGGAAATGATATCACGGAAATTATCGCGGCGGCGTCTCGGATGCATATATTCTGCTTCAACATCTGCTTCCTCCTGAAGATGTTTTGTATTGTCATAAATACGATCGACAATACGATCAATGGTAACTTTATCCGGAAATTCATCGAACATTACACTTCCGTCATATTCTAATTGATCACATTCATTTGTAACATAGGGTTCAACCGCTCTTACCGTACTCGGGTAAAGTCTCTTCATATTCTCAATATCCTTGTCAAGCTCCGCACTATTGTCATAGCCATAAATCGGAAACAAAGGAATTCCCATTGGAGCAGAGTAAGGCGCAGTATTTTGCATTCCCTGATATTCCGGACAAAACATATAAGGAATGTTTTGATATTGATTTTGGTTATATTCATACCATTGCATCCCTGGAGTAGTCATACCGCCCGGAGCAGTGGTGCCCGGCATTCCCGGGGTAGTAGTTCTGGGCATGCTCGGAGCAGTAGTGCCCGGCATTCCTGGAGTGGTAGTTCTGGGCATGCTCGGAGCAGTGGTGCCTGGCATTCCCGGGGTAGTGGTTCTGGGCATGCTAGGAGTAGTGGTGCCCGGCATTCCCGGGGTAGTGGTTCTTGGCATGCTAGGAGTAGTGGTGCCTGGCATTCCCGGAGTAGTGGTACCTGGCATGCTCGGAGCAGTGGTGCCCGGCATCCCCGGATAAGTCGTGCCCGGTATTCCCGGAGTAGTAGTGCCCGGCATTTGCGGAGTAGTGGTGCCTGGCATTCCCGGAGTAGTGGTTCTTGGCATTCCGGGAGTGGTAGTGCCCGGCATTCCTGGGGAAGTCATACCGCCGGGGGTAGTGGTTCTGGGCATGCTCGGAGTGGTAGTACCCGGCATTCCCGGAGTAGTAGTTCTAGGCATGCCCGGGGTAGTAGTGCCCGGCATTCCTGGGGAAGTCATACCGCCGGGGGTAGTGGTTCTGGGCACCCCCGGGGTAGTGGTGCCTGGCATTCCCGGAGTGGTAGTTCTAGGCATCCCCGGAGTAGTGGTACCTGGCATTCCGGGAGTGGTAGTGCCCGGCATCCCCGGAGTAGTGGTACCCGGTATTCCTGGAGTAGTGGTACCTGGCATTCCCGGGGTGGTAGTTCTTGGCATTCCCGGAGTGGTAGTTCTTGGCATTCCTGGAGTAGTAGTGCCCGGCATTCCTGGGGAAGTCATGCCGCCCGGAGAGGTGGTTCCCGGCATCCTGGGGGTAGCACTGCTATAGCTTGCCATATAATTAGGAACCCGGTAGGAGTTATAATTTTCGGTACGCTGTGTTAAGTAGCTGCTTTTATCATGAGCAGGTATATTATTCACGTCGTTATCAGAGCTGTGAGTATTTATTGATTTGGACATATAAGTACTCCTATGCTTTTTATAATATATATATGCATCTTCAAATTGATTGTGAAATTACAAATGCATTAATATAATGAAAAATTAAGAATTATAAGGTTGTACAAATGAGAAAAAGACAGTAGAATAAAGAATGGATGTTGGCGCCTTGCTGCCAGCATGAGATGAATAGACAAATTCGGGATGATATTTTAAAACCGGTTCTAAGTATGGTATAGTAAAGGAAAGAATAGAATAGAAGGGAACTAATGTGTTAAAGCATATTTATCGAATCATTATTTTAATAGGGGTCTTTTCCGCTTCTCTTTTTTATTTTAGCAAAGATATAAAGGAGGTCGTATTTGAGATTGATAATACCGTCGATATGGAGGATGCGACATTTCCTTTGGTTACATTAAAATCGGGAGGAGAAGAGATAAATCTACTTCACGGCTATAGCAGCAATCTTAATGCGAATAAACTAAGGGAAGCAGTTACTCCCTTGGATATGGAGCAGGCATTTGAAGTTGTCATTCACCAGAAAGAGGATACAATCATGAAACTGAATTATGAGATCAGAGAGTTTACGGATAATGAGTTGATTGAATCCAATTCGGTAAGTGTTTTTGAAGAAAACGGGGATGAAAAAACCGCAAAGATTAAATTTCGAACGGAGCTTGCCAAAGAGAAGGAATATGCAGTTAAAATCACTCTGATTACCAGCAAGAGCCAGAAAATGTACTACTATACGCGGGTTAAGATATATCCGGATGCTCATTTAAAGGAGCAGCTGGAGTTTATTATGGATTTTCATAATGCGATACAAGATAAGGAGAAAGCACAGGAGATCAAGAAATATCTTGAATTTGACCCGAAGGCGGATTCCACCTCCTTAGCCTATGTCAATATTCACTCGAGTTTTGACTTAATTACCTGGGGGAACCTTAAGCCGGTTATTCTGACGGAGGTCATACCGACCGTTACGGAGATATATTCGGATGTTGC
>DOWG01000065.1:0-4128 GCA_003519685.1 Lachnospiraceae bacterium | reverse complement strand
AGAGACCGGATGTTTCTGCTCAATTATGAACGCTATATGGAAGCATTGTTTGATATTCATCATGCCAGTGTGGCAAAAAATGAGTTAAAGCTTGGTATTTCCACGGATGATGATCTGCCCTATGTTGCGAGTGCGGATCAGAAGAAGATCGCTTTCGTCAGAAACGGGGAGCTTTGGTTCTATAACCTTGAGAATAACGAAATTATCAAAGTGTTTTCTTTTGTACAGAAGAAGTCCGATTATCTCAGAGACCGGTATGATCAGCATGATATCCGCATTTTAAATATGGATGCGGAAGGGAATATGTATTTTACCGTTTATGGCTATATGAACCGGGGACAGTATGAGGGAAGAGTTGCTCTTGTGTTATATCAGTATATCCGGGCGGAGAACAGGATCGAGGAATTAGTCTATATTCCGGTGGACGAACCCTACCAGACATTAAAGGAGAATATCGGAGAGTTTGCCTATGTAAATTCAAGAGATGTATTCTATTTTCATATGTATCAGAAAATTTATTCTTATGATCTGATTACGCGTAAGCTGTCGGAGCTGGCCCTGGATGTAGATAAAGATCAGGTCGTGGTATTGCAGGATCTGAAATATGTTGCATGGCAGGATAATCCGGATCCAAGACTTGCCGAGAATATATATATGATGGATATGGAATCCGGGGAAATTCAAACGATCCATGCAATACCCGGATATAATATTCTTCTGATGGATAAGATAGATTCGAACATTGTATACGGTTTTGTCAAAGAGAAAGACATTGTTGTTTATGAGGACGGACGTGTTGTGGCACCGCTAAGCATCGTAGAGATTGCTTCGGTTGATAAAAAAGTTTTGAAAAGATATGAGGAGGATGGCTTCTATGTTTCGGATCTCCAGGTAAGGGATAATGTGGTTGAGCTATTCCGGGTGCAAAAGGTGAATTCAGACGGGAAGACATCCTATACCCCTGCGCCGGAGGATTATATCATGAATCAAATCCGAAGCGAAGCACCGCTGCTTTCGGTTACTACGAGAGTAACGGAGGAGGCGCTTACCGAGCTTTATTTGACTATGCCGGCCGGCTTCACCATGGCAGGACTGCCCAAAGAATTATCTACCGTGAATACGATCATTTCCCAGGATCCGACGGTAAGGCTTATGGAGACGGAGCAGGAAAAGGTATCCTATTATCCCTATATTATGGGAAGAATCGCCGGATCCTATAAGGAAGCTAATGGTGCGGTTGCGGTTGCTGAGGAACGCATTGGGGTCGTACTGAATAATAAGATGCAGCTGGTCTGGGAGCGCGGAGTCAAGGAAAGCAGTCATTCCATCCGCAGACTTGAGAATATGACATGGACCGTTACCTCTGATCGTACCTTGGAAAGCTGTCTGGAGCTTATGCTGTCTTATCAGGGCAATCCGGTTTCGATGAAGCAGCTGTCTGGACAGGAGAAGCCGGTGTACGAGATATTAGAATCCTTCTCCCGCTATACGCCGGTGCGGTTAACCGGGGTCACATTGGAAAATGTACTATATTTTGTATCATCCGGAAAACCGGTCATTGCCATGACCAATGCGAAGGATGCGGTTCTGATCTATGGATATGATGCATTTAATCTTATGATAATCAATCCAAAACGGAATACAGCAGAAAAAGTCGGTATGCAGGACGGCAAAGAAATGTTTGAGAAAGCGGGAAATGTATTTATTTCTTATCTGGATTAATCAAATTTTGAGAATTTTAAGAAAATCTTTCGATTTTATAAAGATATCTTTGGCAGGTATATTCTGGACTTATGTGGAAAGAAAATATATAATAAAGGAAGCGATAAGTATGATAGAATAATTGTCATACTTTGTCGAACAAATATGACGGAGTGTAAAACCGGTTGACTGATCTTGTTTATCATTGATTTACAAGGAAGAAAATCAACGGTCAACAGGTGAGAGTACCCCAGGAAAGGCATGATAAAAGATGGATGAAAGAGTTATAATGTTAGCGCACAATTTGGTAAATTATTCAATACGTGTGAAGAAAGGCGATAAAGTCTATGTTCAATACACCGGACAATCAACACAGGATTTGGCCAGACAATTAGTTAAGGAGATCTATAAGATCGGCGGTGTTCCTTTTATACATTATATCGATACCAGATTACAGAGGGAAGAGCTTCTTCATTGTACGGAGGAGCAGATGTCTCTAAAGGCAAAAATAGATGCTGCGGAGATGGAGCAGATGGATTGCTATATTGGTGTACGCGGTTCCGATAATGTATCCGAGCTATCGGATGTTCCTGCTGAGAAAATGAAACTGTATGAAACCTATTATCAGACACCAGTTCATCATGATATCCGTGTAAAGAAGACAAGATGGGTTGTTCTTCGCTATCCGAATCCGGCAATGGCACAGCTTGCGAATATGAGCCAGGAGGCTTTTGAAGATTTTTACTTTAGAGTATGTAATCTGGATTATTCAAAGATGGGTAAAGCGATGCAGGCCTTAAAAGAATATATGGGGCGGACAGACCGTGTAAGAATTGTAGGTCCCGGAACCGATCTAAGATTTTCAATCAAGAATATTCCTGCGATCCCCTGTGCAGGTGATTGCAATATACCGGATGGGGAAGTCTATACTGCACCGGTAAGAGAATCAATTAATGGTACGCTTACCTATAACACACCTGCGGTTTATCAGGGATTTACCTATGAAAATATATCCTTCCGTTTTGAAAACGGCAAGATCGTAGATGCGAAAGCAAATGATACGGTAAGAATTAATCATGTATTGGATACGGATGAAGGAGCACGTTATATTGGAGAATTTGCAATCGGTGTGAATCCCTATATTTTGAAACCAATGAAGGACACCTTGTTCGATGAGAAGATCATGGGCTCCTTCCACTTCACTCCCGGTAACTGCTATACCGAAGCACCAAACGGTAACTCGTCTGCAATTCACTGGGATCTGGTATGTATTCAGACACCGGAATATGGCGGTGGTGAAATCTACTTTGATGACGTTTTAATTCGTAAGGACGGAAGATTTGTCGTGAAAGAATTGGAGGCATTAAATCCGGAGAATTTAGTTTAAAAGGAGGATACTTTAGCTATGAAGCTGATGACGGCAGTGATACCTTGCTATAACTCTGCAGCCTATATGAGCCATGCAATAGAGACGTTGCTGACAGGCGGTAATGACATGGAAATCATCATTGTCAATGATGGTTCATCGGATGACACACAAAAGATTGCGGAAGAATATCAGGCAAAATATCCAAAGATTATTAAAGTAATCAGTCAAGAAAACGGCGGTCACGGGGAAGCGGTTAATACGGGGCTTGCGAATGCTACCGGCCTGTATTTTAAGGTGGTGGACAGCGATGACTGGGTAAATGAAAAAGCGTTAGAGCAAGTTCTTGGCAAGCTGAAAGAATTAATTGCGGACGGGAACAGCCCGGATCTATTCCTGGCAAACTATGTATATGAAAAGGTTGGAGCAAAAAGAAAAAAGGTAATTAATTACCGCTGGGCTTTGCCGAGAGATGTGATTTTTACCTGGGATGATATCATGCATTTTAAGCAGAGTCAGAATATTCTGATGCATTCCACCATTTATCGGACAAAACTATTAAAGGATTGTGGAATTAAACTGCCAAAACACACCTTCTATGTGGATAATATTTTTGTTTACCAGCCTCTTCCCTATATTAAGACGATGTATTATATGGATGTCAATCTATATCGTTATTTTATCGGCAGAGAGGATCAGTCCGTTAATGAGCAGGTGATGATCCGACGTATTGACCAACAGCTTAAAATTACAAAAATCATGATTGAATCGCATAATCTTATGCAGATAAAGTGCAAAAAGCTTCGAAATTATATGATCAAATACCTTTCCATGATGATGACGGTCAGCTCCGTCTTCCTAATTAAGGAGGGCAGTGACGAAAGCCTTGCAAAGAAGGAAGAATTGTGGAATTATCTTAAGACTTACGATAAAAGGCTCTATAGGAAGATACGGTCCCAGATCCTTGGCCGTTCCATGAATCTTCCTGGAAAATTCGGCAGAAGAATTGTCGAAGTCGGCTATGATATTTCGAGAAAGATTTATGGGTTTAATTAAATCAG
>DOWG01000137.1:3607-5627 GCA_003519685.1 Lachnospiraceae bacterium | reverse complement strand
AAGGCGGGATTAGATGTATCGAGTGATCTTGGCATCCGAATCACCAAGACGGAAAGAAATCATGGAGCAGATGGGAATTCCATTTCAGGCAATGGGCAGCAGTTTGGCTGAGGTGGTGGAGGAAAAGGAGCCTGCAGCAATGGTACAGGCACTGGCAGCAATAAAGGCGAAGGATATTGCATCAAAAATAGCAGAGGCGAAGGATACGGCTGCGGATATGATCATTATCGGAGCAGATACGATGGTTTTTTTTCAGGAAAATGTTTTGGGAAAGCCGAAGGATAGAGTGGATGCAGTGAGAATGCTGCAGATGCTGTCGGGTGGGGAGCATGAGGTTTATACGGGGGTCAATATTATTATTCGTCCGGTTCAAGGGCATATGGAGAGCATCTCTTTTGCGGTGTGTACCAAGGTCCTCATGCGGGCATTGACTAGGGAACAGATCGAGAATTATGTGGCAACCGGGGAACCGATGGACAAGGCGGGAGCCTATGCAATCCAGGGTAGATTCGGTATCTATATTAGTGAAATCCATGGGGACTATTATAATATCGTAGGCTTTCCGATTGCTAAAATCCATGAAAAGCTGCTGGAGCATGGGATAGATCTGTTAGATTTGAAATGACAGGAAGCATAAAAATACTTATAATATCATTTGGATAACTATGCGCCATGCATGTCGCACAGAAAAAAGAAACGCTTCTTTTACGGGAGCGTTCTTTTTGCATAAAAATAAAAAGATGTTGCATAAAATTTAATTCAGATGTATAATTATGAGAAAAATAAAGGGGAATAAATATTCCGAATGATAACTTAAGAAAGGCGGACGGTATATGATTAAAGTCGGAATTATTGGAGCGACCGGATATGCCGGTCAGGAGCTGGTCAGAATCCTGCAGCAGCATAAAGAGGCACATATCCTATGGTATGGGTCAAAGAGTTATTCTGGTAAAAAGTACTGCGAGGTATATCAGAATATGTTTCAGCTTATCCCGGACCGCTGTCTGGACGAGGATATGCAGAAATTGGCCGAGCAGGCGGACGTTATATTTACAGCGACGCCGCAGGGATATTGTGCATCTATCATGAAGGAGGAGATATTATCCAATACAAAAATCATTGATCTGAGTGCGGATTTTCGATTGAAGGATGCTGCTGTTTATGAGGATTGGTACGGGATGAGACATAAGTGTCCGCAGTTTATCGGGGAAGCGGTCTATGGACTTCCGGAGATCAACCGGGAAGCTGTTCAAAAAGCCAGGCTGATTGCGAACCCGGGATGCTATCCAACCTGCTCCATCCTCACGATTGCCCCCCTGCTAAAGGAGGGCTTTATTGCACCGGACAGCATCATCATAGATGCGAAGTCAGGAACCTCCGGTGCAGGAAGAGGAGCAAAAGTAACGAATCTTTACTGTGAAGTTAATGAGAATATCAAAGCATATGGTGTTGCAACCCATCGGCATACTCCGGAGATCGAGGAGCAGCTTAGCCTGGCAGCAGGAAGGCCTCTGGCAATTAATTTTACGCCCCATCTTATTCCGATGAACCGCGGAATCCTTGTTACCGCTTATGCTTCCCTAACGAAGGCAGTAACCTATGAGGAAGTAAAAGCCGTCTATGACAGGTATTATGATAAGGAATATTTCGTTCGTGTGTTAGAGAAAGAGGTATATCCGGAAACCAGATGGGTGGAGGGGAGCAATTTTGTGGATATTAACTTTAAGATTGATCATAGAACGAACCGCATTATCATGTTGGGAGCAATGGACAATCTGGTGAAAGGAGCGGCGGGGCAGGCGGTACAGAATATGAACCTGATGTTTGGACTGGACGAAAAGGAAGGTTTGCAGCTGGTTCCGATGTTCCCATAGATTACAGCTTTCTAATAAATAGTTTCCTTGATTTGCACAATCTGTGCATTGATAAGCAATCGGAAGTTACTGTTCACACCCCTAGCAAAGTCTATCCTATGATTTCGACAAATGATATCCGGTAAGGAGTATTTGCATTCGTCGGT
>DOWG01000137.1:0-3594 GCA_003519685.1 Lachnospiraceae bacterium | reverse complement strand
TACATGTCGGGTGTGAATAGTAGTAACAATCGGAAACATTCAAATTCTATTCATTCATTTTTCTTTGGGAGGGATTACAATGGTAAAAATAATGTCAGGCGGTGTAACCGCGGCGAAAGGCTTCCGGGCAGCCGGAATTTATGCCGGAATAAAAAAGAAGAGAAAGGATATGGCATTGGTGTTCTCAACCGTGCCTGCAAAGGGGGCGGGAACCTTTACAACGAATGTTGTGAAAGCGGCACCTGTAAAATGGGATATCAAATTAAATGCGGAAAGTGAAACGATACAGGCGGTAGTATTAAATAGCGGCGTTGCAAATGCATGCACCGGGGCAGAGGGGGAGGAAAACAATAAGAGAATGGCACAGGCGGCGGCCAAAGCTTTGGGAATTCCCACACATTCGGTCTTTACCGCATCTACCGGGGTCATCGGGAAGCAATTACCGATGGAGGCAGTATTGACCGGGATGCCGAAGCTTACGGCAAAGCTGAAGGATACGATAGAAGCCGGAAGCCTGGCAGCGGAAGCGATTATGACCACGGATACCTATGCGAAGGAATGTGCGGTAAGCTTCGAACTCGACGGGGTTACGGTTACGGTCGGCGGAATGGCGAAGGGCTCCGGTATGATTCATCCGAATATGGCGACACTGCTTGGCGTTGTAACTACGGATCTGGCTATCTCTAAGGAGCTATTGCAGGAAGCCTTGCGTGAAAATGTAAAGCATACCTTCAATATGATCTCGGTTGACCGGGATACCTCCACGAATGATTCCTTACTGCTTCTTGCCAATGGGCTGGCAGGCAATCAGGAGATTACGAAGAAGGGTGAAGCGTATGAGAAGTTCTGCGAGGCACTCATGACGGTAACCACGGACTTGGCTAAGAAAATTGCCGCCGACGGGGAAGGTGCAACGAAGCTTCTGGAGGTACAGGTTATGGGGGCAAATACGGAGAAGGATGCCATGATTCTAAGCAAATCCATTATCTCATCCAATCTTGTAAAAACCGCAGTGTATGGAAATGATGCCAATTGGGGACGTATCCTCTGCGCTATGGGATACTCCGGAGTAAGCTTTGATCCGGATCTCGTCGATCTCACGATCGAAAGCAAAGAAGGCAGATTAAAACTGGTCGAGAATGGAATGGCAGCGGATTACTCCGAGGAGACCGCGGCAAAGATTCTCTCTGCCAAAGAAGTAAAGGCAATCGCCGATCTCAAATCCGGCCATGCAAACGCAACCGCCTGGGGCTGTGATCTTACCT
The DNA here is from genome assembly GCA_003519685.1 of Lachnospiraceae bacterium. Classification (GTDB taxonomy): domain Bacteria; phylum Bacillota; class Clostridia; order Lachnospirales; family Lachnospiraceae; genus Mobilitalea. Next base: position 2,329 of record DOWG01000137.1, on the reverse strand, counting down.
ACGATTACGTTAAGATCAACGCGGATTATCGTTCCTGAAAAAAGTGTTTTTATAAAATGACTTTTGACTCTCATATCCTACTCATACATAGCAAATAGAAAGGAAGTTTACCTACATGGAACCTATGGACCAGATACTTATAAAAGCGCAGACACTGATCGAAGCGCTTCCCTATATTCAAAAATTCAATAACAAAAAGGTGGTGGTCAAATACGGCGGCAGTGCAATGCTGGATAAAGACCTGCAGCGTAATGTGATTAAGGATGTCGTGTTATTAAAATTGGTGGGGATGCAGCCCATCATCGTACACGGCGGCGGGAAGGAAATAACCAAATGGCTCAAATTATTAGGTCATGAATCCCACTTTGTCGAGGGGTTACGGGTTACGGACGAGCAGACAATGGAAGTGGCGGAGATGGTACTTGGAAAGATAAATAAAAACCTGGTACAAATGATAGAAAAGCTGGGGGTAAAGGCCGTCGGAATCAGCGGAAAAGATGGTTCTACCTTAATGGTCGAGAAAAAGCTTGTCCATGGTCAGGAGATTGGATATGTGGGAAATGTTGTCAAAGTAAATGTCGATCTCATCGATACGCTGATTGACAATAACTTTATTCCGGTGATCGCCCCAATCGGATTGGATGATAACTATCAGAATTACAACATCAATGCGGATGATGTCGCTTGTGCGGTAGCTACTGCGGTTCATGCAGAAAAGCTGGTATTCTTAACCGACGTGGAAGGAGTCTATACCAATCCGGAGGATAAATCAAGTCTGCTTTCGGTGCTGACGCTGGATAATGCGGATGCTTTGATTGAAAGCGGATTTGTCGGTGGCGGTATGTTGCCGAAATTAAAGAACTGCGTTGATGCGGTGCGAAATGGGGTAAACCGGGTACATATTCTGGACGGAAGGTCGAAGCATTGCCTGCTCCTGGAGTTTTTTACAAACCAGGGGATCGGAACGGTATTTACGGATACCGGTGAAAATGTTGCATGTCAGATATAAAATTTAAGCAGAAAGGCTGGTGCTATTTTTGAAAAAATATATAGAAGAAGCAGAAAAAGTATTGATGCATACATATAACCGCTATCAAATTGTGTTGGAGAAAGGGGATGGGGTATATCTGTATGATCTTAATGGTAAGAAGTATCTTGATTTTGCAGCCGGGATCGCGGTATTTGCCTTAGGATATGGGAACCCGGAATATAAGGAAGCACTGAAAGCCCAGATCGATAAACTGATTCATACCTCCAACCTATTCTATAATGTGCCGGCAATTGAAGCGGCAAGAAAGCTTGCGGATGCCTCCGGCATGGATCGCGTGTTTTTTACGAGCAGCGGTACGGAGGCAATCGAAGGTGCCATTAAGCTGGCAAGGAAATATTACTATAAGAAGCATGGAACCGCGGACAGTAAAATCCTTGCAATGAACCATTCCTTTCACGGAAGAAGCATCGGTGCATTAAGCGTTACCGGGACAAAAAAATACCGGGAGCCCTTTGAACCATTGATGGGCGGAGTCCTGTTTGCAGACTTCAATTCTCTTAAGGATGTAGAAGCACATCTGGATAATAAGATTTGCGCGGTTATCATGGAGCCGATACAGGGAGAGGGAGGTCTTTACCCTGCAACCAAAGAGTTTATGTACGGAATAAGAAAGCTCTGTGATGAGAGGGATATTCTCCTGATTTTTGATGAGATTCAATGCGGTATGGGGAGAACGGGGGAAATGTTTGCCTATCAGAAATATCAGGTAAAGCCGGATATCATGACCTGTGCCAAAGCACTTGGCTGTGGTGTTCCGGTTGGTGCATTTGCAGCGGTAGAGAGGGTGGCAGCCGCTTTCGAGCCGGGGGATCATGGTACGACCTATGGTGGAAATCCCCTGGTCACCGCAGCGGTCAGTAAAGTATTTGATCTGTTTCATAAGGAGCAGATCCTTGCAAGGGTCAACGAAACCGGCCCGTATCTATACAAAAAGCTGGAGGAATTGGCTGCGAAAGAGGAGAAAATCATAGCACACCGGGGAATGGGACTGATGCAGGGGTTGGAATTTTCCTATCCGGTCAATGGAATAATTCAATCGGCGATGGAGAAGGGGGTAATTTTAATTTCAGCAGGTCCCAATGTCCTGCGCTTTGTGCCGCCTCTAATCATTGAGAAAGCACATATTGATGAAATGACCGCTGTTTTGGAGCAATGCATTGCAGAACAGTCCCTTCTTTACACATAGTCCTTTCTAAATATACATAGTTAATAGGAGTGTCATAAGTCATATAAAAAGCATGAACATGAATAGGACCGCATATATATTCAGTTTGGCTA
>DOWG01000015.1:590-4017 GCA_003519685.1 Lachnospiraceae bacterium | reverse complement strand
CCATCAACAATCTGTATCTTTACACTCATCTTGCCCGGTAGAAAGGATGGATTTTTCTTTAGAACTACCTGATGCTTTTGGCAGAGAAAGCTGGCTTTGTTTAATAGTTCATTTTGATTCACCTTATCCGATATGGCAATATTCCAGCCCAACTGTTTCGTCAGGGCTTCGATTAGTTTCGCATATCTACGCCCTATCATCGGCGTGATAAAAGTAAGCTCCAGATACTTTTCATTTTCTCTTTGCTTAATGCTCTTCCGATAGGGCTTATGCTCTTCCTCTTCAAAGGTAAGATCAATTAAGTATAGAGCCTCGTTCTGCTCCACAGACTGGCTATTCTCTGTAATAAAATAATCATTGGTTGGTTCGCCCGTCACATCAGCGGTTTGGTCCTGGGATGTTATCACCAGCTCCCAGCCGGTATTCTTTAGAAAATCATCGCATAATTTCTTACTCTGTAAGGTTTCCGGGGCTTTCTTAAGAACCACCTGGTATCTTTTATTTACTATAAAATAGGAAATCCTGTCCACATTCTCATATCCAAAGTAACCTCGTATCATCATTTCCGCCGCATTAAAATTCATGTTCTCATTGATAGTAATAGACCAACCAGTTTCCTCTGTGAATTGCCGGAAAACTGTTTCAATTGATTGATCCAATGCATCCGGAAAATCAAATCCTAAAGTAATGCTCTTATTTTCATTGGAGTAGCTAATCTTCTTATAGGGATATCCCCGAAACATCTCTTCTACCTTAGAACCCAATTGCTGTTGCGTTGGCTCCTTCTTTTCCAGGTCAAGAGCAATGTCCTTGCTCTCCCTGGCCTTCCATAGAAATAAACGCTTTCTATCATTCTCAAAATAAACCGTATTCAAAAGAACTTGTTGAAAAGGGTTCAGCTTATCCTCATCGGTTGACTTTGTCCCACTCCATAGATAGAATAACTCATTCAGAGTAAATAGTTGCTGCTGGTAATGTTCCCATACATAGTGATGAAAATGCATAATGTTTTGCTCGGAAAGTTCTTCCTTCCTTTGCATCACATAGGGCAATTCCTTAATAATTTGCTTTCTTGGATTTTTTATCGATATATTAATCTGTTCCCCACAATCCGGAGCAAATATTCTGCCTCTGTAATTTGCTGCTATTTCCTTTGCCAGATTGCGGATAACATCCTCATTGCCATGAACGAATATGACATTTCTTGCGGACAGCCGTTCAATAACGCCGCAGATCTCGCTCTTATCTGAATGAGCGGAAAGTCCAATCTTCTTGATCTTGCATTTCACAGGAAAGCTTACACCGTTTAACTTTAGATACCTTTCTCCTTCCTCCGCATCGAGAAGATCTAACAGGTGCTTTCCAGGTGCTTCTTCATCCTGATATCCGGTAATTGCGATATAGCCATTTTCCATAGCCGCGATTTTCTCTGCATAGTAGGTGCTTGGTCCTCCTGTAAGCATACCTGAACTAGCAACAAAGACTACCGGTTTTTTTTCATCAATTAATTCTTCTCTCTTCATTGCAGGCTTCACCTCTATAATATTCTCATCATAAAAAGGCTCTATACCCTTTAGTATCTTCTTAGCCAGAGACTGTTTCAGGTATAAGGGATTTTGTAGATAGGCCCGATTGACATCCCGCACCATTCCGTCCACATACACCTTCACCTTCTTTAGGCTTCCCTTATTCATAGCCCCCTTTAGAATCAGCAGAACCTCCTGAGCCCTTCCCAATGCAAAGGCCGGAATTAGTACCTTGCCATTTTGATCAATTGCTTCATTAATCAAATTTATTAAAGCCTTTTCCTCAATTTCCCTATTGGTATGCAGACGATCCCCATAGGTTGCCTCAACAATAGCAACATCGGGGCGCAGCTTCGGAAGCTTGGCTCCTTCAATGGTTCGTTGGGAGAATACTGAAAAATCACCGGAATAAAACACATTGCCTTCCTTTCCCTGAAGATAGCAAAAGCTTGCTCCGGCTATATGACCGGCATTATATAGGGTAAGATAACAATCATCAAAGATAGGGAATCTTACCTCATACCCAATAGGGAAGATACGATTTAAAGTATCCACCACATCTTGTTCTGCATATAGAGGTATCTCTGTTTCCCTGTTCTTCATGATCTTTAGGCTGTCGTACAGCTGTACCCGTACCAGATCCTTCGTCATGTGGTTCATATATATTCTTGCGCCGGGATATTCTTTGCTAATCAAAGGTAGGCTTCCGATATGATCCAGGTGCGCATGACTTATAATAATAGCATCCAGTCCTCCCAGTTCCTGTACCCGCTGGAAGTTAGGCAGGGGATCCTTATTGGCACCCTGGCGTATACCAGAATCAAATAATATATTTTTTTGGTCTATCTGGACTAACACGGCACTTCCTCCGATTTCTAAAGCGCCGCCTAAAAAATCGAACTTCATATTCCTAATATCTCCTTCGTATTATTTACTTTCACTTGCAGGCAAGTGGAATATCCCCTCTTTTAAATGTTCTATAAAGCGTTTTCCTGCGGCTTATGTTCTCCGAGCTTTACGGTATCCGCGGATAAATCTAAGATATCCTGTATCTCATCCTCCGTAATCTTCATATACTTAGCTAACTCAGAAATATCAGCTTTTCGTCCCAATTGATTCTCCAGTTTTTTCATCGCAGCATAGATCCGGTTCATTTTCTCCATAATGACATTTTCCATCGTATCATTCTCCTGCTGCTCCCTTATCGAAGCCGCGAGATGGCTTCGTATGGTTTCATATACCTGCCTCTGAATCTCTTCTATACGATTGTCTGCCGGAAGCTCATCGATCTCATTGATCGATTGTATCAGAGCCATATTTCCTTCCTGAATCAGATCTTCCGCCGTCATCCCCTGGTTCTTATATTCCCCCGCAATTTCAACAACCTTACGCAGATTTATCTCAATATAGCGTTGCTTCGCCGTACTGTCTCCCTGTTTCATCCGATGGATCAGACGGATCTCCTCTTCCCGGCTCCCTTCCGCAATTCCCTTCAGCTCTTCCAGATAGTCCTTCAGATAGGCGGAATCTTTGGAATTAATCTTTTTGGGTTCATATGGCTTTTCTTTATCCGGATTGTTCTCCTCCATCTTAAGTTTCTCTGGCTGTACATACCCTGCAACCTCTATCTTATTGGCTGCCAGATAACTGCTGATCTCACGCAGCTGGGAATCGCTTAATTCCCACTCTGCAAAGATATCTTTTATCGTCGGTACATCCACACGATTCTTTTGATTTTTTGCTATTTCTAAGGTCTTTTTAAGAAGCTCCTGAAATTTATTAATGTCGTTCATAAATTATACGGCCGAACCCTCCTGATTCCTAGTCAAAGGAAGACCGTATCCCTCCTTCTTCATTTTATATTGTTACTGTTCACATCCAGGCAAAGTCTATAATATGAT
>DOWG01000015.1:0-558 GCA_003519685.1 Lachnospiraceae bacterium | reverse complement strand
ATAGCATGGTATACATGGCGGGTGTGAATAGTAACTCCATATTTCTATTTTTCCGTTTTGCGTTTATTAGATCTCTTCTGTTTCCTTCCCAACCGCAGCGGTCATAATATGATAAAACTTCGAATTGTCCTTTTTGAGAGAAACCAGTTTTCCATCTTTCGTCAGAAAGCAATGGCTGCTTTTACCGGAAGCCCGAATTTCCTTCGTTTCTGCATCTATTACCTTATAGGAAATACTATATTTGACCCCGTTAAACTTCTCAAATCTTAAGATAATTGATACCGTTTCTCCAAAAACCGTCCTACTAATATAATCGCATGAGATAGAAACGACAGGGCTTATGTATCCTTCCCTTTCCATATCAATGTAATCCGTGCCGATTTGCTCCAGAAAATCCAGTCTTGCCTCCTCAAACCAGCGGATATAATTAGAATGATGCACCACTCCCATTTGATCCGTCTCATAATATTGTACTTTATGTTGATACGCTTTCATTTTTATCCCCATTCCTAACCTTACACCAAACAAATTGGTAGGAGTGTCATAAGTCACATAAAA
>DOWG01000033.1 GCA_003519685.1 Lachnospiraceae bacterium | reverse complement strand
CGGAGGTAACTTCTCCATATGGCATCGTAGCAGGAAACTGATAGGTTTCAACATTTAACATCTTCTGATTTACATTACTTAAATTAACGGAAATCGTTCCGATATCTTCTGTAGCCTGGCCTTTGCCTGCAATTTCATGAACATTGGAGCTTTTGCCGAGCAGCGCTTCATTGGACCGCCATTGACGAAGGATGGTTCCCTTTTCATTAATGACACTGTCATCTCCCAACTCCGGATCCAATGGATTGCCTCCGGTTTCCGAATCATCCTTTCCGGTCTGATCCGAGGAGTCTTCCTTATGAGTGTTAATCTCCGAAGTTCTTTTGCTTTGATTCCAGGAATAATCGTATCCAAGCGCGGAAGCGGTGAAACTACCCGGTACCATAACAAAGCTTGATTTTGTATTATGATTTGTTACAATCATGGGTGCTATATTCATTTCAACCGATTTGCCGTTAAGATCCGCCGTTTTCTTGCCAATCTTCATTTTAAGTACATTTTCATCCTTGGAAAGCGTTATTGTCTGGTCCTTACTGTCAAAAGAATATTTCGCATTGATTTTCGAATCGGCAAATACTCTTTTTGCACGAACCATCGTAATATTATCAATGATAAGGCTTGGCATATTTCCAAGGCTTACTTTCGTATCATCAATGGTTACATCAGCAATTGATCCGGTATAGGCAAATTCTTCCCCATCATTAATGGATATCATAAAGGGATTTCCCTCAATAGCAGCTGTACTGTTTGAGCTGTTCCAAGTATATTTGTATCCCAAGGTTTCAGCAACAAACCTTGAAGGGACCAATATCTTGGCAACATCGGCAAACCGGTACTTGATCTTAATCGGTGCAACCGGCATCTTTACTTTTTTTCCATTCACAACCGCAGTCTTACTGTTAATGGTAAGAACTATGGTGGTACCGGAGCCTTTGATCGTAACGGTTCCCTCCGGCTTATTGTAAACACATTTTGCTTTAATAGGAGAATTTGCGAAGATATCCTTATAAGAAAGCAATGCAATTCCATCCATAATAATGCCAGGTGTATCGTCCTTGCTGATTTGTTCGCCATTCAACGTAACCTTAACCTGTTTTCCGGTATAGGTTACATTTTTCTTCGATTGATAATCATAAATCTTCAAACCCGATGCTGCAGAAACACCTGTCACGGATAAGCATGCCAAAAGCAGCGCAACAATTACCGTGCATCCCAGTTTCAAAAGGAGCAAACGATTACGGGTTGTTTTTTCTCTGGCAGTGGTTGTATCAATTATCTTTTGCATAAATAGTTCCATTTCTCTGTCATCATCCCCTGTTTTTCTGTTGTACGGTCTACAAGTTCCTTCGTTGATACAAGTTATGATTTGAGTGTCATAAGTCATTTTAAAGTTTTGATATGAATAGGATCTTATATATATTCATTGGGCTGCCTTACCTGACTTGGACTNNTGACTTATGACACTCAAATCAAGTTATCACTTCGATATTTTCATTAATTCCTGACCTTATCTTTTGTGCAGAAGATGGCTTGATAAACAATTCATCCTACCCGTAATTATTACAGTAGTGTTAAATAGTGTTAAAAGTGTGTCATTTATGAAATTAAATTATATTTTTGCGGATTTTCCTTATATATATTTGTATTTCCTTCTTCTTCCAGGACCGGAATAGTAAAATTTGCCTGGAAAACCAGCTTTCTACTGCTGTAGATGTCACAATATTCCAAGCTACATTTTATACTACAATAATCTCATCATAATTTCCGCCCAAAAGTTATGGGTTTAAGTTTTCTTCCTGATTTGTAATATTTATTCTAAACCAATAGAATTTTTATAATCGATATAATATCTCCTTTAAAATAGGACTTTTGTATTAGAACAGGGCCTATCATGAGAATGGTGTGAAATGTTTTCACGTGTTACACTTGTAGAATATTCCAATTCCCGCCTTGTAATTCATTTTAACATTTATTATAATAGCCTTAGACATACAATCAAGCTATTCAAGCAAAATGAGGTAAAGAGCGCAAAAGGCAGCGCAGAAATGAGGGGAATTATGGCTGAAATAAACTATCATGAACAGGTGGATATCGACAATGCGGTAAAATTACGTTCCTTACTGGCGACTTTACCGCGGTTCTGCAAAGACTTCTTTCGAGGTATCGAACCTACGACATCTTCTAGAACAAGGATCGCTTATGCCTATGATTTAAGAATTTTCTTTGATTTTCTGGCGAAAAGCAATCCCTTGATTAAGAATACACCCATCACCGAGCTTAGGGTAGATATTTTGGATGAGATCATGCCCTTAGATATTGAAGAATATTTGGACTACCTTTCCTACTATAATGCGGATGGTAAGAAATATATGAATAAGGAAAACGGCAAGAAAAGAAAGCTTGTTGCCCTCCGAAGCTTTTATAACTACTATTATAAGAAGCAGATCATACGGACGAATCCCCCTTCCCTCGTAAATATTCCCAAACTGCATGAGAAAGAAATTGTCCGCTTGGAAATCGATGAAGTTGCGCGCTTGCTGGATGAGGTAGAATCCGGGGACGCCCTGACAAAGAAACAGCAGGTATTTCATGAAAAGACAAAATTACGTGATCTTGCAATAATGACACTGCTGCTTGGAACCGGTATCCGTGTATCGGAATGCGTTGGCCTGGACATCAATGATGTTGATTTTGAGAATAACGGAATCAAAATAATACGAAAAGGCGGTAACGAGGTAGTAATCTACTTCGGGGATGAAGTAAGGGACGCCTTATTAGAATACTTAGAAGAACGAAAACAGCTGGTTCCGGCTACCGGACATGAGAATGCACTATTTCTATCCATGCAAATGAAGCGCCTTAACGTCCGCTCCGTAGAAAACCTTGTCAAAAAATATGCTTCCACGGTTACCAAGCTCAAAACCATCACACCGCATAAGCTTCGTAGTACCTATGGCACCAGCCTCTATCGGGAAACCGGCGACATCTATTTGGTTGCCGATGTTCTCGGTCATAAAGACGTAAATACGACCAAAAAGCACTATGCTGCACTTGAGGATAGCCGCCGGCGCCAGGCTGCTAAGGTGGTAAAGTTGAGGGAGAAAGAATGACCATGAATCTTACTGGACAGTCAAAAGTTCA
>DOWG01000221.1 GCA_003519685.1 Lachnospiraceae bacterium | reverse complement strand
AAATGCATACGTCACACAAATGTATACCATCACAAGTATACCCTTAATATTCTACTTTTTCAACTAAAAATATTTTTTCTACCAAAATTGCATTCATCTGCGGGAAATATTTAAAATGGATTGAAATATTTAGGCAAAATTGGTAGAATAAAGGAAACACATGACTATAAACGGGGGTTTCGTCCTATGTCCATAAAAAGATCGTTAAGAATTCTGTTGATACTTTCATCAATGATTCCGATTATATTCATTTCCTTCCTTGTTCAGGGCCTGATAAACAAGCGGTTAATTACGATACAAACCCGGAATTTACAGAGAATCGCCGAAACCAATAAAACCGGTCTGGAAGCAATGCTGGAAACCCAGATAACCGAGGTTTCTCTACTGGCACTGCAGGATGATATTCAACAGTTAGCAAAACAAAACAGAAAGCATAGTAATATTTCTTCTGACCCCGCGTATCTTTTACTGCAGGAGCGGAAGATGCGATACCCTTCCTGTAAAATGATCTCTGTATACAATTCCCGAAAAGAATTGATTGCCTGTACGGATGCCTCCCTCATTGGTAATGAGGCGGACAATAATCTTACCCTGATCTATATGATTACCACCGGGGAAAATGCGATCGGCGTTGGCGGTGTTACCTCTTCCGCAGAGGGGGACAAGAGAACCTATACCTTTGATATCGGTGCTCCCATTAACAGCCCGGCTGCGGGGGAATGTGCCGGCTACATCATCAGTACTCTGGATACCTCCTATTTTGATGATTTCCTTGGTGCCATATCCGCCGGAGATACCGGCTTTGGTATATTACTCGATGAGAACGGGACGATTATCTATCACCGGGACGCATCCTTAATTGGAACCAGCATTCATTCAGAAAGGCTGTCCGGTCTGGTAAATAATTATAAGAAAGGCTTGATGAAGCCAAGCGGCTACTTTGAGCATAATTACGACGGCATTGACCAGGCGTATGGCTATAGCATAATCCCTCAGCTGAACTGGGTTTTACTGGTCAAACAAGACCTGCCCGAAATCCGGTCCATTACCGGGGTAATGCTGTGTTTGCTCTTTCTTATATGTATTATACTGCTGATCCTATTTATCTTTATCTCCAATCTCCTCGCTAAGCGGTTCACCGAACCGATCATCGAACTGCGGGATACCATGCGGACAGCCGCGGATGGCAACCTGACGGTGCAATCAAATATTAAAAGTAAGAATGAGCTCGGGGAACTATCGAAAAACTTTAATAAGATGATGCATATCATCAAAACGAATTACGAAGATCTGTCCTCAATGCATGATGAGCTGCTATCCAACGAGGAGCAGCTTCGCTCCAATTACGATCATATCGAATTCCTGGCTTACCACGATATCCTGACCGGCTTGCCGAATAAGCTTGCTTTCCTGGACTACGTGAACGCGGTCCTTCTTTCGGAAACCCTGCGCAGTCAAAACCACGCCATTTATTTTATCGATTTAGATAACTTTAAAACGGTAAACGACACCATGGGGCATGAATGCGGAGATTCCCTATTGGTTATGGCCTCGCAAAAGCTCTCCGCTTTTCTCAGCGATCGGGGAATGCTTGCAAGAGCCGGCGGGGATGAGTTCCTGATCTTTATAGAAAATGTCGTACCCAGGGAAAAAGCAGAAGCCTTCGCTTCCCAGATCATAGAGCTTTTCTCCAATCCTCTTGAGCTTAACGGTGAAATCGTTTATGTCTCTATGAGTATCGGAATTGCTATCTATCCGGACAATGGCATCACATCCAATACCTTAATTAAGAATGCCGATATCGCCATGTACAAATCCAAGGATACCGGCAAGAATAAATTTACTCTCTTCAATTCCAAAATGGAAGAGGAGTTGAATCGGAATACCCTTATTATTGATATCCTGCGTAATGCAATTGCTAACAACGAAATCTATATCCAGTACCAGCCTTTACTAGATTTGCAAAAGAACGAAGTCATCGGCTATGAGGCTCTGATGCGAATTAAAAGCGAACGCCTTGGCAGCTTATCTCCCGCCGAATTTATACCAATTGCCGAAGAAACGGGATTGATCATAGAATTAAGTACCTGGCTGTTATGCGAGGCATGCAGCTTTAACAAGGGCCTGCTTGACCAGGGAATCGGCCCATGCACCTTATCGGTCAATATTTCTTCCGTCCAATTAAAGCAGCCGAATTTTGTAACGCTGCTGTCCGGGATTCTTGCCAAGACCGGGCTTCCGCCGCAGTACCTGGAACTGGAAATAACCGAAACCACACTGGTATCTTCTATTCCGGATGCAATGGAGTTATTAACCGCACTTCAAAAACTGGGGGTCAAGATCTCCCTAGATGATTTCGGCACAGGATATTCATCATTAAATTATTTAACAAAATTGCCGATTAATACGCTAAAAATCGATAAATCCTTTATTGATAATATTTGCTTTAATGAAAAGGATTCCCATATCGCAGAAACCATCATCCGCCTGGCGCACAATCTAAATATCCAGGTGGTCGCAGAGGGTGTAGAAAACGGGAACCAGCTTTCTCTTCTGAAAGAACAAAAATGCGATATGATTCAGGGCTTTATCTTCAGTGCCCCGCTCCATCCCCCGGCACTCGTTGATATCCTGCAGGAAACTACATAATCATTTTTTACACGTGAGTGCGTCATCCCAATGCGAACTATGTTCGCATGGAGGTTTTTTATCGTACCGGATGCAATTTCCTATATGACAAAAAAGGATTGCTGATGAGATAACTTTTCAACAGCAATCCTGATTTTTTAACTATTTATCCACAAATAAAAGCTTTAATAAACGATCGGCCGGCATATCCTATTTCTCAGCAGCGCCTGCACATCCAAGAACATTGACAATCTTATGTTTTACCAATGTCTTGATATTATCTCTTGCAGGAGTCAAATACTGTCTAGGATCAAAATGACTCGGATTTTCCTTCATATATTTTCTAATTCCTGCAGTAAATGCAAGTCTTAAGTCAGAGTCAATATTAATCTTACATACCGCCATTCTGGCTGCCTGTCTTAACATCTCTTCCGGAATACCGATGGCATCGTCCAATTTACCGCCATTCTCGTTGATGATCTTAACAAATTCCTGAGATACGGAGGAAGCTCCATGCAATACGATCGGATAGTTAGGAAGTCTCTTCGCTACCTCTTCCAGAATATCAAAACGAAGCTGAGGTTTCTGACCCGGTTTGAATTTGTATGCTCCGTGGCTTGTTCCAATTGCTATTGCTAAGGAGTCAACGCCGGTACGGTTAACAAATTCCTCTACTTCTTCCGGTCTTGTATAGGAAGCATCTCCGGAGGAAACCTTAACGTCATCCTCAATTCCTGCTAATCTTCCTAATTCACCCTCAACAACAACGCCATGCGCATGCGCATATTCTACAACCTTTTTGGTTAATGCAATGTTTTCTTCAAAACTATGATGGGAACCATCAATCATAACGGAGGTAAATCCACCATCAATACATGATTTACAGATTTCGAAGTCAGCGCCATGATCCAAGTGAAGAGCAACCGGAATATCTGTATACTCTAAAGCTGCTTTTACTAAGTTAACAAGGTATGCATGCTTTGCATATTTTCTTGCTCCGGCAGACACCTGTAAAATTACAGGAGCCTTTTCCTCCCCTGCTGCTTCCATAATACCTTGGATAATTTCCATATTGTTAACATTAAATGCTCCGATTGCATAACCACCAGCATAAGCTTTCTGGAACATTTCTTTCGTCGTTACTAATCCCATCTTCAGATCATCCTTTCTATTTATAAAATTTTACAAATATACAACTCTTTTTCATTATACCATAAAAATGGAATGCGTCAATTTACTTTCGGATAAATTTGTTCGAAAAATTGCCAAAAAATCACCAACTCTCCAAAAAACCGTCAAAAAATCATACATATTTTGTAAACCGGAACCA
>DOWG01000034.1 GCA_003519685.1 Lachnospiraceae bacterium | reverse complement strand
CTGAAGGAACCATTTCAGATGATGAAGTAGCAGAATACTTTTCTCAAAGGAAAAAAACTTATATATAATCTTATGATGGGGATTAGGATACCGGAATTGAATGATAATTACTTCCGTGAGTGGTTTTACAGGGATTATACGATTATATATGAAATCGCAGATAAACAGTGATAATCCATGAGATATATAACCAGAAGCAATATCATATTAGAACCATAAAGAGGGATTAAAGTGTCATTACCACATTCGAATTCCACAATCTAAATTCAGATAGGTAACTATCTCAAATGTTTGTTGCCACTCGATAATGCAACGAAAACAAGGTCGAGCTCAAATATATGTCGCTACTCGATATGCGACTCATTAAAAGGTCGAGTTCAAATGTTAGAAGCTCCACCAATCTGCTTCTGGACCTTTTTGCTGAAACTATGTAATACGGTATCATAAGCGTGATCAATCATATTCAGCAACTCTTCCTCTGGAAAATTATCCAAATAAATTGTATTCCAATAAGGTTGTTGAACCGGAGGACAATGATATCCACGTACAACAACTCCAGGATACACCTGCCTAAAGAATTGCCCAGCGTCTGCAGTGCACTTTAATGTTATTTTGTAATCCTCAGAGTGCGGATAAATTTGTGCAAATATTTTATTGTTTAACCTATAGCAAATAGGTATATCTCCAAACGGATAATCTTCGTAGGCCTTCCATTTGCCTAAGCAATATGCCTTAATATCTTCCAGCTTCATAACCCCTCCATCAAAAGCTTTACTTCTACAACTAATTCCAGATTTAGCAAACTCAGCGTTTTTCATTTGTGCCTTTGCAAGATTAGTTAATCCATTTGTCTTAGCTTCAAACCATGCATCAACTTTTTCAGAAGCTCCTACGTTCTACACCACTTTGTTCCACGACCAGCACCCACTGTCTTGATTCTGCCTTCACGCTTCATCTCGCCTAAAATTTTTTCAATCGTGGTAACAGCTATGTCAGGACAGGATTGTACAATGTCTGCCTTTGTAAACAGTCCGATCTTTTCTTCTGCAAACTTGCGGATTCGTTCTTCCTTAGTCATTTTTGCATCAGATACAACGGTTACTCGGGATTCAAACTCCCGATAGGCGGCAAGAAGAACCCCTAGCATATATCTCACGAAAGGCCAAATATCATTTTTGCCCTCATGCCAGTGCTCGGAGCTTTGTTGCAAAGTCGAGTAGTAACTGTCCTTGGTTTTTTCAATTAATGATTCAATGCTAATATATTTGCCGACCATATAACCATGACGGTATAACAAAAGCAATGTTAACAAGCGGCTCATGCGACCATTTCCATCGTTAAATGGATGGATGCAGAGAAAATCCAATATAAAGAGGATATCAACCAGCAGCGGTTCAGCTTTCTTTTTGCCCACAGCTTCGTTATAAGCTATACACAGCGCATCGACCGAAGCTGCCGTTTCGTAGGCAGGCACAGGTTGGAATCGAATCCGCTTAACTCCGGCAGCATCTATCTCTTGAATGATGTTATCTGCACTTTTGAAAGAGCCGCCAAATCCATATGGGGAAAACTTATATAAATCTCGATGAAGCTGCAAAATGACATTTGGTTTTATAGAGATATAATCGTAGCTTTCGTGGATAGTATCCAGCACATTTCGATAGCCGAGAATTTCTTCCTCATCTCGGTTTGCTGGAGCGACGTGTTCACTTTTCAATTCCTGCAGTCGCTGATCGGAAGTGTAGATACCCTCAATCCGGTTGGATGCGCCAGTACTTTGTATCTTAGCCACTTCAACAAGTTTCGATAATGCATCCGCCTGTTGGTGGTAAAAGTTCGTCTGCTTTCCTTTAAACTCATGTATTTGCACTAAAAAAGAAACTACGTCACTTGGAATAGCCGCCGTTTCCAAAAAACTATAATCATAATCTCTCATTTTAAGACCTCATATCTGCATATTTAGAAATGTTATATATGCAGATAGTATATCATGAATGCTGTGTTTTAATCAAGGGCTTTTTTAAAATGCACAGCATCGTATAGTCATCATACCGTCATGGCAAGCTTCAACCAGAAGCATTTCTCTGCCCTGCCATAAGGTTGTTGCAAAGCAGATAAAATGCAAAGTCCCTTCCTGCATTTTATCTGCAATATATACGATATATTATCGTAATTATATTATCATTTCTTCGTTTCTATCAGAATAAAGAAACCGTCTGCCCTCCCTTAATCTCGATGATTTGATTATCTACGCTGATCCAGACCGACTGGAAGGAGGGATTATAGACAAGATCTCCCGAAATGGTAAATTGCAGACGATCGGCAGCATCCATATAATCTACGATCTGAATATTGGTGGCATACCAGATATCCTCTCTTTGCCCGACCAGCTTACAGAAGTCTTCCATGACGCTCCAGTTATTCATTTGGGTAAATTCATAGCTATGTCCCCATACGTACATCATGTAAAGGTATTGCGTTTTATAGAGGTTGATAAATTCTTCCCCCAATCGCAGAAGGTTATGATTATGGTGGCAGGTTGCTTTCCATTCCAGGTAATTCTCCGGCATAGCAAAATGTTCTGAATTTCCCACAATTCTGGAATAACGAATTCCCAGAGCGGGCAGCAGATCCATGATTTCTTTCGAATAAGATCCGTTGGGGTAGGACATCCCTCGTACCGGATAGCCCACTGCCCTCTCCAGCTCTCTGCGGTCCTCTATAATTTGTTCTGCAACCTGTTCGAGCGGGCAGCGGGCTATTGTCGGGTGCGTATAGGTATGGCAGGATACCTCATGCCCTTCATAGAGTGTTCGATATTCAGACAACGGGATGCGATTATCACCGGTTATACCGGAATTTACATGAAAGGTTCCTTTGATACCATACCGATTAAAAAGTGCTATGAGCCGCCTGTCTTCCTCCCTTCCGTCATCGTAACTCATGGTCAGTACCTTATGCTTTCCTTCCGGAAAACAGATATAGATATTTCTCAACTTTTTTGCTTCCATTTTACCGATACTCCCCTCCCGGATATAAAGTTGACGCATACAATCGTTTGATCTGCGGAATTGCTTCCGGCTTCGAAGCCTCCGACAAATCATACGGGGTTCCGGAATAGATATAAGCATTCTTGGAATTGTAAATGATCACGTCCTCGATTCCTCTGCCAAATAAGTCCCCATGCAGCACATATCCGTCCTCTCCAAATACAACGACCGGCTCCATTTCCCCGTTATAGAGGGTCGGATTTACGCCGCCTCCCCTGCGGTAAGCCAGTATGTAATCCTGCTCTTGCCCGTTCCAGCCACGCATTGTCTCTACAATGGTGAGCCACCCTTTCGTCTTCCGGTCCTCTTTCCAGAGTTCCCTGCCATTGCAGTCTAAGAGGAACATTCCGTCTCTCCCATCCCACTGCCCCTTATATCCGTCCCCGCGGACAATACGGTCCAGACCCGCAACCTGAAGCCCTGGTTGGTCTTTGCAGAACCTCCCAAGAGCAATATGCTGGGATTCAATGGAGCCTTCATATCTCCACAATTCCTTTCCATCCCTGTCGTACAGGCAGGTAACGCTTCCGCCGACGGCGATTTCCAGTTTGCCGTCTCCATTTACATCACCGATCCAGAGGCAGTCGGCATGATCCTCCAAATTCTTACAGGACCAGAGTATTTTTCCTTCATGATTCAGCAGATCATAGCCTGCCATGACCTCATCATATCCATCT
>DOWG01000288.1 GCA_003519685.1 Lachnospiraceae bacterium | reverse complement strand
TGAATCGATAGAATTTCCCCTGCGATTCGATCACCCATCTCCTTCGTTCCTATCGGTATCTTTCCTTCCGACATGATATCGATCGTACGGTATCCCTGCTTTAGCACCGATTTTACCGCCGCCTCTACCAGATCTGCCTCCTTTTCGAGGTCAAAGGAATAGCGGAGCATCATAGCAGCCGATAGAATCGTGGCGATCGGATTCGCCTTATTCTTCCCGGCAATATCCGGTGCCGATCCATGGCTTGGCTCATATAGACCAAGCTTCGTCTCTCCCAGACTTGCGGACGCAAGCATCCCGATAGAACCTGTTATCATACTGGCCTCATCGGACAAAATATCGCCAAACATATTCTCTGTGAGGATCACATCGAACTGCCCCGGATTCTTAATCAGCTGCATTGCGCAATTATCCACGAGCATATGGGAAAGTTCTACCTCTGAATAATCCTGCGCGACTTTCTCCGTTACCTGTCTCCATAGCCTGGAGGAATCCAGGACATTGGCCTTATCCACGCTGCAAACCCTTCGTTTTCTACTTCCGGCAATTTTAAATGCCCACCTGGCAGCTCTTTCAATCTCCTTTTCATCGTAGATAAGGGTATCCATCGCTTTTTTTATGCCATTTTCCTCAAATGTTTTACGGTCCCCAAAATAAAGTCCGCCGGTCAGCTCCCGCATAACAATAAAGTCAAATCCATCGCCGACAATATCCTTTCTTAATGGACTGGCACTTTTCAGCTCATCAAACAATAGCGCCGGCCGAAGGTTGGCATATAGCCCCAGTCCCTTCCGAAGGGCTAAAAGCCCCGCCTCCGGCCGTAGATACGGCGGCAGGCTATACCAATCCGACTGTCCAACCTTGCCTCCGACGGCACCGAGCAGCACCGCATCACTCCTTCTTGCCGTTTCCAACGCCTCTTCCGTCAGAGGCACTCCAACAGCATCTATGGATGCCCCTCCCATAAGAATCTCTGTATAGGTAAACGGATGATTAAATTTTTCCCCCACCCGGTCCAGAACCTTTTTCGCTTCCGCCACAACTTCGGGTCCAATCCCGTCTCCGGGAATCAGCGTGATCTTATAATCCATTGTATTTCTCCTTTCCGTACCCGAACAAATCTCTTGTTTCTTAGGAAGTTGCAATGTTTTCTATTGCCATTCTACCATACCTTCTGTTATAATAATAATACATATTAAATATATTTATTATAACCGAAGGTTATGCAATAGGAGTGGAAAATTGATATCGAAAGAAGGGAAATTCTTGGACCAAAATTTATCCTTGTACCATATCTTTAATTGCGTTGCAGAGAAAGAAAACATATCCCATGCAGCAAAGCAGCTGTACATAAGTCAGCCTGCCGTCAGTAAAGCGATCAGNNGAGGAGGGCAGACTTCTGTATGAGCATACCCGCAATGCGTTTCAGACGATACAGCAGGCAGAAGAGAGTATTAAGAAAATCAATGAGCTTGGAATCGGACATTTAAAGATCGGAGCCAGCACCACCCTGTGTAAATACTTGCTGCTCCCCTATCTTAAGGCATTTGTAAGACAAAATCCCCATATTAAGATAACCATAGAGAGCCAGTCTACCTATCATACCTTAAAACGTCTGGAAAAGAATACGCTGGATATTGGTTTGGTTGCAAAGCCCGAGAATGAAAAAGCATTTCAATTCTATTCCTTGGGAGGGATTGAAGATATCTTTGTCGCCACTCCGGATTATCTGGATAATCTAAAGCTCAGGGAGCATGATAGCGATGTCTTCTCCACCGCGAATATCATGCTGCTAGATCCTGAGAATGTGACCCGCAAATATATTAATCAATACTTTCTGGAGAATCAGATTGAGCCAAATCATATTCTTGAGGTCACAAATATGGATTTATTGATTGAATTTGCCAAAACCGGCTTAGGTATTGCATGTGTGATTAAAGAATTCGTACTGCCGGAACTAGAGAACGGTACTTTAATACAAATACCGTTGAAAGTCCCGGTGAATAAAAGAGAGGTTGGTTTTACCTATCATAAAAATTCCTTCCTCAGTGACTCTATGAAGAAATTTCTTGATTTCATACAGAATTAGAGTAAAAACGGTTTGTCTATTCCTCCGCCGCTGCTTCCGGTTCTTTTGTTTCCTCCGGTGCTTCCGGTTCTTCCGAATTATCCGGCTTCACAGGCGGCTTCTCTTCCGGTACAGGAGTCGGCGCTTTTGTAGGCTTCGCCGTTGGAGCCGGTGTTGGGGTTGGCTCCGGTGTCGGGATAGGAGTAGGAGTAGCGGTTGGCGGATCAAGAAAATCCGGCTTGTCATCTACCAAATACTCTGCTTTTACATATTTAATCCTATTATCATTAACAAATGCAGCCCAGCCGTCTTTAATTTCTATCACATCAACCTTTTCTCTATGTACTAAAGATCCGATAACATCGCCATCCGTAGAAGGTGTTGCTCTGACATTTAATGTTGACCCAAATTTATCCATTTTAACATATTTCGGGGTTGTCTCGACGGTACTCAGATCCAACTCATCGAGGGGGGTATCTGTCGCACCCGCTGTTCCCTCCGGAAGATCATTTTCATCCACGATAG
>DOWG01000278.1:445-3098 GCA_003519685.1 Lachnospiraceae bacterium | reverse complement strand
TTGCGAAGAGCTAAGATTTCGCAGATAGCATTCGCGCCGGCACGGGAAATGACGAGATCGGCGGCTGCGAAAAGATCGCTCAATTGGCTTTGAATATATTCGAATTGTACATAGCCGGCAACACCATTCAGCTTATCGTCCAGATTACCTTTGCCGCAGAGGTGGATTATCTGGTAATCTCTTACAAGAGTAGGCAGCATCCCTCTTATAACTTCGTTGATTGCCTTGGAACCGGTACTACCGCCGATAATTAAGATTACCGGCCGGTTTGCTGTAAAGCCGCAAAAATCGAGACCGTGTATTTTATTGCCGGAGAATAGTTCCTTACGTATCGGAGTTCCGGTAAGTACGGCCTTTTCCGGCGGCAGATATTCCAATGTTTCAGGAAAGTTAGCGCATACCTTTTTGGCGGCAGGAATGGCTAATTTATTGGCAAGTCCGGGCGTCATATCGGATTCATGGATGATTACCGGAATTTTGTATTTCTTTGCTGCAAATACCACCGGAACACTGACAAACCCGCCTTTGGAAAATACAATATCCGGATCCAGCTGTTTTATTATTTTACATGCTTCGCGATATCCCTTTATTACCCGAAAAGGATCGGAAAAGTTCTTTAAATCAAAATATCGTCTTAATTTACCGGAAGAGATCCCGTGATATGGAATGCGGTATTCTTCGATAAGTTTTCGTTCGATTCCATTGTAGGAACCAATATATTGAATGTCATAACCTTCCTCTTTTAATGCGGGCAGCAATGCAATGCAGGGAGTCACATGGCCGGCAGTACCGCCGCCAGTTAATACAATGCGTTTCATTTATCGGACCTCCATTTCTTTAAAGCTTTCGCCAGTTGATCCGGGCAGGAGGTAGGCTTATAGCCGCAATGTATTCCTTCCAAACGCTTTATGACTTCATCCACTGGCATTCCAACCACTAAACGGGATATTCCATTCGCGTTGCCTGAGCAGCCTCCTACAAAATGTACCGCTTGCACGGTATTGGTATTATTATCGATTTCAAAATTGATTTCGCTGCTGCAGACACCTGAAGTTTTGTATACCATTATAAATCCCTTTCTTTCTAAATGTTGCAATATACTGCAATCTAATTATGTTAGGATATAAGAATCAAAAGCCTGGCAAATCGTCTTCTTTCATTTGCACAAATCAAGGAAAAACGCAGGAAGTTAATTTTATAAACTGGCTTATGGCACCTAATCCTAATTAATTATGCATGAGTAAAGAATAGATACCCATAATCGACTACATTGTATCTCACATATTCGATTTTTGCAAATACATTTGGTTTCCATTTTTTATCATTATTTATTTTACAATATAAAAAAATTCCGGTATAATAGATTCAAATATTACCGGACTTATGGCCTGGGACCGGATATGNNATATCATTTGTCGAAATCATATGATAGACTTTGTTACGGGTGTGAACAGTAACTGTTTTACAATATAAAAAAATTCCGGTATAATAGATTCAAATATTTTCATTTTAAAAGGAGAGCATAGCGTATGATAAGCAAGGAAACTGGTTTTACACCGGAAGAAGCAGGGTATGATGCAGGCAGGCTTCAATATCTGAATCAGTATTTTGAGAAGTTGATTCATCAGAAAAAGATTATTTCTGCCAATTACTGCATGGCAAGGGATGGTAAAATATTTGCGGATAATGCATTTGGAAAACTGTCCTATCGGGAAGAGGACGACAGGCCGCTGCAAACGGATACCATTCAGCGGATTGCATCAATCACAAAGCTTTTCTGTACGGTGGCGATCTGGCAGCTGGCGGAGGATGGGCTTCTAAGGGTAAACCAGAGGGTTGGCGAAATCATAGAGGAATTTAATGAGAAGCCATTCTATGATATTACCATAGCGCATCTCCTTACGCATACTTCCGGATTGCAGCCGGATCCGGGATGCTTTGAAAATAAATACTATCAGTCTGCTTGGGATTTTATCGCAGAGGATAGGGGTAAGAATTGGATTGCAGCCGCTTTAAAGAGTGGTATGCGTACAAAACCGGGAGAGGAATGGGCTTATTGCAGTTTTGGCTTTGTTATTCTTGGAGAAGTTATCGCCAGAATCAGCGGAGAGGCTGCCGAGGAATACATAATAAATCATATTATTAAGCCCTGCGGACTGAAGGATACCGGATTTGACCGGGAACGGAAAGAGATTGCAGGCAGAGCCAATATACCCAATGAACATGTGGAAAAATACATCGATTCTATTTTAAAGGATACGTTAGAAAAGAACGAAGAAGAAAGCTTCTGGAACAAAATTCCGAATACCGGCGGAGGATTGTATTCTACAGCTTATGATCTGTGCCGGTTTGGAACAATGCTGCAGCAGGGCGGGACGATCGATGGGACGCGGATCCTTGGAAGGAAAGCGATTGAGAAGATGACAACGCTGTATACCGCTTCCCATATTAAGGATTATTGCTGGAATGCAGGAGGGCATTACCGGGCTTATGGCCTGGGACCGGATATGCGTTGTAATGAGGCAAGCTTGTATTCACAGGGAACGTTCTTTCATGAGGGAGCGGGTGGCTGTTGTCTGATCATTGATCCGATCGAGAAATTGGTAGTGGCGTGGTTTATCCCATTTGTCAATGGTGTCTGGTGCGCCGAGCC
>DOWG01000278.1:0-437 GCA_003519685.1 Lachnospiraceae bacterium | reverse complement strand
GGAATTATAGGTGCAATGGAAGAAGAAGTTAATATCTTAAAGGAACATATGAAGGACACGAAGGTCAGTACCATTGCGTCCATGGTATTTTGCGAAGGAACATTGGAAGGAAAGCCGGTCGTTGTGGTTCGCAGCGGAATCGGAAAGGTGAATGCGGCGATCTGTACGCAGATCCTAGCGGATAAGTATCAAGTGAATGCAGTGATCAATACCGGTGTTGCCGGTTCCTTAAGAAAGGAGATCGATATTGCAGATATTGTCCTTTCTACCGATGCATTGCAGCATGATATGGATGCGACCGGATTTGGCTACGAAATCGGGGTAATACCGCGGATGGAGAGCTCTGTTTTTCCCGCAGAGGAAGAATTCCTTACGAAGGCAAAAAAGGTTTGCTCTGAGGTGATCCCGGAGGTCGGTGTTCATACCGGCAGAATTGT
>DOWG01000222.1:4982-10396 GCA_003519685.1 Lachnospiraceae bacterium | reverse complement strand
ACCTTAACCGGGCAGACCGAAGCGCATTTACCACAGTTCGTGCATTTGCTGTAATCAATCTTCGCCAGATTGTTCTCCACATGAATTGCATCAAATTCACAATTCTTAACACAGAGCTTACAGCCGATACATCCGGCACTGCAGCCGGCCTTGACATCCTTACCCTTATCAAGTGAGTTACATGCTACCATATGCTCTGATTTTACCGGTACTAACTCGATCAGATGATTCGGACATTCCGCAACGCATTTGCTGCAGCCGGTACATTTCTCTTTATCAACGTATGCAATCCCGTCAACCACATGGATGGCATCAAAAGCGCAGACCTTCACGCAGGAGCCAAGCCCCATACAGCCATAGCTGCATACCTTGGAGCCGTTACCGGAAACTGTTGCGGCAGCCTTACAATCCTGTACCCCATANNGTAACCTCTGCACCCATCACCTTTGCAATTGCATTATGTGCCTCATCGCTCGCAACCGGACATGCGTTCACCGGAGCCTTGCCTTCTGCAATTGCTTTTGCGCACGCATCACAGCCTGCATATCCGCAACCACCGCAGTTTGCGCCAGGGAGCAATTCTCTTACCTGAGTTTCTCTTTCATCAACCTTAACTTCAAATCTCTTAGACGCAACGCCCAGGAACAATCCGATCAGAAGACCGGTCCCGCTAACTACTGCCGTTGCAATTCCCATATCATGTAAGCTAAATGTTCCGACAACACTTGCAATATTGGGCAGCAAATTACCAGCTGTCATGATTTCCTGAATAAACATATGCTCTGAACCTCCTTTCTATACTAAGCCTGCAAATCCGTAGAAGGCCATCGCCATCAAAGTTGCAGTAATAAGCACAATCGGTGATCCCTTGAAGGATTTGGTGATCTCGTTATATTCCATTCTTTCCCGGATACCAGCCATAAGAATAATCGCAACGGTATATCCGACTGCCGTACCAAAACCATTTACAATACTGGTTATAACATCGTAATCTGCCTGCACGTTAATTAATGCCACACCAAGCACCGCACAGTTTGTAGTAATCAGAGGCAAATAAACCCCCAATGCATTATAGAGCGTCGGACTGAACTTTTTAATCACCATTTCAACAAACTGGACCAGACAGGCAATTACCATAATAAATACGATCGTCTTAAGATAATCAAGCCCTAACGGATATAGAATAGCCTTGTAAATTGCACTTGCAATCAAGGATGCCAGGGTGATAACAAAGATAACGGCAACTCCCATGCCGGTCGCTGTTTTTATCTTATTGGAAATACCTACGAACGAACATATACCAAGGAATTGACTTAGTACAACGTTACTAACAAATGCAGCGCTGATAAAAACAATCAGCAGATTAACAAAATATTCTGAATTCATCTAAATCAATCCTCCTTCTGTGTTTTCTTAGCATTAACAGTTGCAGCAATTTCTTTTGCCTTATTCAGATCACTATGATAGGCCGCATAGGTTTCACTGCTGCAATTAGCGCAGTTGCCGCCACAGGAAAGTCCTGAATTTCTTCCGGTATTGGTTGCGGAAGGAAGCTTGAATTTATTCTGCAGGGCGGTAAGCATAGCCAGTACTAGGAAAGCACCGGGAGCCTGAACAAAGATAGCAATCGGCTCAAAGGACTCCGGCATAACAGCATAGCCAAATAAGGTTCCCGCACCAAGTAATTCACGGAATGCGCCAATCGCAATTAAAGCGATCGTAAATCCTAATCCCATACCGATACCATCGAAAAAAGATACCCCTATCGGATTCTTAGCCGCATATGCTTCAACACGGCCGAAGATAATACAGTTAACCACAATCAGAGGAATATAAATGCCCAACGCTTCATTAATGGAAGGGATATATGCCTGCAATAAAAGCTGGACAATTGTTACGAGGGATGCCACAACCACAATATAGGAGGGCATTCTTACCTTATCCGGTATGAACTTTCTCAATGCAGAAATGAGCAGGTTGGCGGCCGCAAGTACGACGGTCGTTGAAAGTCCCATTCCCGCGCCATTGATTGCCGAGGTGGTTACTGCCAGAGTCGGGCACATACCAAGCATCATAACGAAAGTAGGATTTTCTTTCACAACACCATTATAAAGACGCTCCACATACTTATTCATTTGCACTACCTCCTAATTCCGCAGAATACTCAGAAAGAAAACCAAGTCCTGCATTTACTGCATGAACAACCGCATTGGTAGTGATCGTTGCACCACTGATTGCGTTGATCTGGTTTTCTTCGGTTGCGCCGGTCTTCGTAACTTCAAACTGATCGACCGTTTTATTCGCAAACTGATTCTTAAAGTCCGGTTCTGCCGCATTATTACCAAGTCCTGCCGTATCATTAATCGAGACGATCTCCATTCCCTGTACGGTCCCGTCTAAGGAATATCCCAGAACCAGGGTAATGACATCCTTATATCCCTTGGTATTTACTTTTACAATATAGCCAATCAGGGTATCATTTGCATCATAAGCCTGATTTATTTCATCTATGGCACAGCCGCTATAGGTGGCATCAAGGCTTGCCAAGTCTGTTTCCAGTGCTTTCTCTGTCAGCTCGGTATCCTCTTTTAAGGATGCGGCGTTTTGATAAACCACCTGATAGGCTTCCAGTTTTTTTGCCATTGCCTGCTGCTCAATTGGTCCTTTTGTTATCTCATATACATAGCTGAGCGCTAATATGGAGACTAAGGAAATTAAGAAAAGAGCCATCGTATCGTGAAATATGGTTGATTTTTTCTCATTATTTTTCAACTTTTGCACGCTCCTTTCCGAAAGATACCGGGCGGGTAACCTTATCAATCAGGGGAACTACCAGGTTCCCTATCACAATTGCATAGGATACCCCTTCCACACTCTTTCCGACGATACGGAAGATTCCGGTTAAAACACCCAGGAAAATGCCATAAATAATCTGGCCTTTATGAGATGCCGGACTGGTTACATAATCGGTTGCCATGTAGAAAGCTCCAAGGATCAAACCACCACCGAGGACCTGTCCAAGAAGATAATTTGCATCCAATCCATGTCCTCCAAAAAGAAGGGCAAAAATAACTACTGATACAATATAGGTCAGCGGAATCCGCAGAGAGATCACTTTTCTGTACAGAAGGTATCCCGCACCGAGTAAAAGTGCCAAAGCACTGGTTTCACCGATGGTACCGGCATGATTACCAACAAACATCCGGAATAGATCCACGGTTTCCCCTGCTTTTACTGCCGCCAAAGGAGTTACTCCGGATACACTGTCCACCACAGCAACCGCACCGTTATTAATATAGTCAAGCGCGGTAGGGGAGCTGATTTTTTCAACAGCAAAATTCGTCATCTGACCCGGGAAGCTGATTAATAAAAACACACGGGCAGCAAGCGCCGGATTCATAAAGTTCTGTCCCAAGCCGCCATACAGCATTTTAACAATCAGAATAGCAAATACACCGCCCAAGGCAGCCATCCATAAAGGAATGCTGACCGGAAGGTTCAGCGCAAGCAAAAGTCCGGTAACCACATCGCTGTAATCTGCCGGGTTTACCTGCTTCTTCATTAATCTGCAATATACATATTCGGTTACCGTACATGCCAATATTGTAGTCAAGATAACTGATAATGCTCGAATACCAAAATTATATATTCCAAATAGACTGGCAGGAAGCAATGCAATCACTACATCCTGCATAATATTTCTGGTTGTAATCGGGCTCCTGGCATGCGGGGCAGCCGATACATGAAATAAATCGTTCAAAGTCTACACCTCTTTCTGATTTCCAAAATTTATTTTGCTTTCTTTCTATTTGCCAGGATCTGGTTTCTTGTCTGCATAATCTTCTGCGTCAGTCCTATTTTTGCCGGGCAAACATAGGAGCAGCAGCCACAGCCGCAGCATTCCAAACCATCCATAGAAACGAAGCCTTCCTCGTCATTGTGCGCAGCGGCCTTAGCCAGCTGAACGGGAGCTAATTGCAGCGGACAATGCTCTATGCATCTTCCGCAGCGGATACATGGGGACTCCTCTACAGCAGCCTCATCCTGTAAGAAACTTACCAGTGAGGAAGTAGTCTTTGTAACCGGTATATGATAGGTATACATTGCCATACCCATCATCGGTCCGCCGAATACAATCTTTTCCGGCTGTGCTTTAAAGCCGCCGGCAGCCTCTACGATTTCACCGAAATCGGTTCCGATCGGAACATTAAAGTTCTGGGGATTCGTTACCGCATCACCGGATATTGTTACGATTCTGTTGGTCAATGGTGTGCTCCTTGCAACTGCCATGTAGATAGCCGCAACCGTAGCTACATTATCAACAACACACCCAACATCAGCCGGAAGCTTCTTGGAATTCAGCTTTCTTCCTGTAGTTACATAAACCAATTGACGCTCGCCGCCTTGCGGATACTTTGTTTTTAAGGCTTGTACCTCAATCCTTTCCTCGGATGAAGTCAATTGCTTAAACTTTTCAATTGCTTCCGGTTTATTATCCTCGATCGCAATAATCCCCTTGGCATGGTCAAACAGGCGCAGCATAATCTTTAATCCGCCGACGATCTTCTCCGGCTCTTCCATCATCATACGATAGTCAGAGGTCAGATAAGGCTCGCATTCCGCACCATTAACAACCACAAAGTCAATGGCATTCTCGTCCTTAGGCGCAAGCTTTACATTCGTTGGAAAGCCGGCTCCGCCAAGGCCGACAATACCTGCTTCCTTGACCGCACCCCGGATTTCATCCTTGGACATTTTTGTGTAGTCACGCTTGGTTCCATAACCTTCTACCGTTTTGTATTCATGATCATTTTCTATAACAATTGATTCCTCTAATTTACCGGATACAACTAATCTTTTTTCAATTGCCTTTACCGAACCGGACACAGAACTGATGATATTGGATGAAATGAATCCGCCCGCCTCACCAATCTTCTGGCCGACAAGCACGTGATCCCCCACTGCCACGATCGGTTTTGCGGGGGCGCCTATATGCTGGGACATAGGAAATACCAAATCACCTTTCGGTAATAGAACAGTTGTGGGTTTATCCATCGTAAGTTTTTTGCCTTCATAGGGATGGATTCCGCCCAAAAATGTTGACTTACCCATAAACCATTTCCCTCTTTCTTTCTTCTATTGATTTATTTTTTTGTTAAACTTTAAACAATATTACGCGTTTTGAACGCACATAATACATTATAGCACACTCTTTTTTGTTTTTGCATATATTTTTGATTTTCGCAATAATTGTACAATTTGTATCAAAATGTGCTACCTCACATCGGCTTCTTTATTGTTTCTTTTTCGGTTTCATTATAGGGCCATAGTCCTATTTTGGTCAATATGGTATTCATTCCATTTTTGTTCGCTTGTTACTGTTCACACCCAACATGTATACCATGTTATGATTT
>DOWG01000222.1:2542-4955 GCA_003519685.1 Lachnospiraceae bacterium | reverse complement strand
TTAGGGGTGTGAACAGTAACATTCGTTTTATATCGTATAGGAAATTGCACCCTCTTTGTTCGATCGGGGCCGGCTGCGGCATTTATAGAAAAAAGGTACCTCTATGAAAGACATCATAGAAATACCTTTTTGCTTAAATTTGTTACAACCATTTTGCTATTGTTTAAAAGGGCTGATGATACCTCGACTTATGGAGATATTTTTCCTTCGTTGCCAAGCCGCCTCTGATATGGCGCTCTGACTTATTGAGGTCTAGGACGACCCTCGCCTTATTTGCAAGGGAGGGGTTAATTTGAGTAAGACGTTCCGTAACGTCCTTATGTACGGTTGACTTTGAAATGCCGAACTGCTTTGCGGTCTGCCTCACAGTTGCATTATTTTCGATAATATAATTAGCGATTTCAACCGCCCGTTCCTCTATATAGCCTTTCATAGTGTCTGCGTTCCATTCATATGATAGAACGCATTCCCCCTTATTATCGTTGTTGTTACATTGTATGCAGGGGAAATTGGCGGTAGTACTTCGAATATTCAAGATTATTCACGGCGGATGTTAAGCTGCCTGCTTCAGGCTATCATACGATGCATAAATTATCGTTTTACAAAATAATTCGGGTATTTTTCTAATATTTCGTTTTGATCCAGCTTATATCTGGATAAATGCTTCTCCATCAACTCCTTCGCCAGCTCCTTATTCTTCTCCCGA
This sequence comes from Lachnospiraceae bacterium, assembly GCA_003519685.1. Taxonomy (GTDB): domain Bacteria; phylum Bacillota; class Clostridia; order Lachnospirales; family Lachnospiraceae; genus Mobilitalea. The sequence goes on along the minus strand of DOWG01000222.1, from coordinate 4,249 downwards.
ATCGCATTAAGAATGATTTTATGATCCGAAACAATCTTAATTTCCTTTACCGAAAATAGGCTAAGTGCCCGGATACGGTCAAAATGTCCTTGCATTCCGGCCATTAAATTGAAAATTCTTTCCTTATTACACATGCGAAATAATGCATGATGAAATTCATTATCTAATTCCAGTATTTTATTTGGAGATAAATTATGAAGATAGAATTCCTGCAGCTGTATGTTATGATTTAGTTCTTCAAGCTCTTCCTCCGTGATGGTATCGCAAAGTGCTTCGACCACAGCCTTTTCCAGGGTCAGACGTAAGAATACGGTTTCTTCCACAAGATCAAGATCAATTAATGATATGATACTGCCCTTCTGCGGAAACACTTGTACCAGATCCCATTTCTTTAGGTCCAGGATGGCTTCCCGAATCGGCGTTCTGCTGACTCCCAACTCCTTCGAAAGATCATTTTCACTGATTAAGCTGCCCGGCTCTAATTTTAGAGAGATAATATTCTGCCGGATCTCTCGCAAAGCATATTCTCGTGCCGTTTCATTCGGTTCTTGTTTCGTTACTACCATAATGATTTCTCCTTATTTGTTCATTCTGATGCTGCTGCAAAACCAAGGCAAATGATACGAAAGAATCTGGGTTCTTCCGGAATCGATTGCAGATGGAAATGCAACCGCTCACTTTCGCTCCGATCGCATCCTGTATACCGGCTTGTAATATTTACTTCGATTTTATTATATGCATGCCATTGATAATCCGGTCAATTCATAGTCCGCTTGTCTGTTTTAAATAAAAATGGATACCTTAAAGTAAAAATCTGCCCTGAAAAGTATCCATTTCTATCCTATAAGATTATAATTTTAGATACCCATATCCGTCTACAATAGCATCTAACCTTTGCTTTGCCTTACAAAGTGGACATTCGTCAATGGCATAACTCTTATATTCCGGAAGATGCTTTGGTTGAAAGATAGAATTTACCCGGATGCCATCGATGGAGCCTATTGCACTAAATACAGCTGCAATTCCTTCCGCGATACCGCCATAATACCGGATGCATTCTACGGCTTTTTTCAGAGTATCCCCGGTCGTGGCAGAACCAGACAATAACAGGATATGTTTGCCGTAAACCGCCGGCTGGTTATTAACGCGGAACATCATCTGCCCATTCGTATTGAATTCCGGCGCGATGATATAGATTGTCTGATGTGCATTCATTGAATGAATTCCTGCATTAGAAAGCTCCTGTGCTAAAAAAGCACCGATGACTTCACATCCCTCTAAACAGACAATGGTATCAACTACAACATTATTCTTATATTGTGCAGCAATCACCTGCGCTGCTTCTTCTGCTTCCTTTTGCCTCGTTTTCATCGTAGTCAGGTCAATGTACAGGTTAATGTGGGAGTTATTGGTTGCGAAGTGTCCCGGTATCACCCTGAGTGCAATCTTCTTATTCATTGGTGCAAGGATCTTAATTGCTCTGCTTTCCATAGAAATAACCATGCCCTTTCTTGACTACCTGCAAACTTTGCGCCGCAGGCTCAAATTATTCTTTCCCTTCCGAAGGATACTTATTTTGTAATTCTATTATATTCCATTATCTTGCGCGAGGCAAGAAGAGATATCCTTTCTAACTCAATAATTCCATGAAATGGTTACTGTTCACACCCTTAACAAAGTCTATCATATGATTTCGACAAATGATAT
>DOWG01000222.1:0-2536 GCA_003519685.1 Lachnospiraceae bacterium | reverse complement strand
GAAATCATAACATGGTATACATAATCGGGTGTGAATAGTAACATGAAATGTGCGTTAGCGTAAATTGCTATTCCGCTGGACATTCGCTATAATGAATGGAGGGTATGCGTGTCATGTAATATATCAGCTCGATTACATTTATCATGTAAGGAGGAATGTGTTATGAAGCGATTTTTATCAATTGATTTTGATTACTTTATTGACTGTGACAAAGCAACAAGAGATGCCTTGTTCCCTACAATGGATGAGACCATTCCCAAGCCGGTCCGAAAACAGATTTGGAAGCAAGCCTACCTGGAGCATCGAACGAAGCTAACGCAGATTTCCATTCTTAAGGAGGATTATAAGGACCTGCTGGATATATGCAGACGCTTCTCCGGTTTATACCGGCAGCATGACAGCCATCGATATATTTATAATTTTATCATGGATCATACGGCTCCGAAGAAAGTATTCGAGGTCTATAACATTGATTTTCATCATGACATGTACCATTTACATACAAGGAACGAAAGAGTCAATTGCGGCAACTGGGTTAACATTCTTAAAGAAGACCGGCCGGATATGCAATACTACTGAACAAAACGAAACGACTCGGAAGAGCGCTCTTTAACAGGTAAAGTCGATGCCTTGCTCCTTCCCTTCAATGCCTTAACGGATATAAAATTCGATTTTATTTATTTGTGCCTAAGCGGCGCCTGGACACCGCCACATCTATACAAATATTACAACATCCTGGTAAAATCACTGCCATAGCATACCTGCTGCCTCTTCCCGCTTACCCTGCCGTAAAGCAGAATAGCAAAAAGAAGGTCCCTGCACCCATAGAACCTTCCTTCTTTTTACTATTCGTGTTCGTGATTCATATTTTTCTTGTTTAAATATTTACGCCACTATTTTATCCACTTCCTGTTGATTATTCATGTTAATGATTCGTATTCTTCTTATTTGACTTTACTTTATCAATAAAATCATTCGCCCTGCTATAGGCTCCATCTTTTAAATCCCCAACCTTGCTGCCAAGATTTTTGGCATTCTCACTAAAATTATCTGAAAACCTTTCTACCTTATCCTCTAAGTTCTCCGACAGATCCTCCAGCTTATTACCGATATCTGCCTTTATGGTTTGCATCTTTCCTTTAAATTCAAGCTCATCGTTGTCAAATACCTCGCCGGCGGTATTCTTAATTGTACCGACCACTTTGTCTTTACTATTATTTAATCTTCCCTTCACTCGAATCCTCATTTCTGCGCAGCTTTTTGCGCGTCATAATCCTTTCGCATATCACCACAGCGGTATTTTTAATACGTCTATAGCTGAAACTTTGCAGTTAATTGGAAGGCTGAATTCCGGATGAAATCAGCCTTTGCCGAATACCATGGATATTATACTTTTATCCTGGCTCAGACTTACTCGTTAATATATCCTAATGAATTTTCCTTTCTGGCAGGACAGAGCCAAAANNCCAAAAGTAAAATTCCTAAGGATATATAGTAACTCGTAAAAATTCGCCATTATAAAAGTATAATATTCATGGTAGATCAGTTCATAGAGTGCTGATTTCGTCCAGCAATAGCAGTTTCTTTAACTTCAAAGTTTCATTCTAGATATAATATGAGCATTCTGAAGGAAATCTATTCCGAACCGAAGCCTTGCTTAAATATAAGACTTTGAAAAAATAGCAAAAGCAGCTATTTTTCAGGATTTATACCCAAACAACAAACCTTTCTTTTTAAAACCGGCTGCCAGTTCTTCAAAGCTTCCTTTATGAAACCTATGCTTAGGATAGCGATTAAGCCAGAGTTCTAGGATTCGATCTGCCAAAGGTTCACTTATACTGTAATTCAGGTAACGAATCATTGGTATTGTATAGACTGCCAGAAAGAATTGGTATTGCTCCGCCTTCCTCTGAACCAGAAGTTTCTGCCGGTATCCGGTCACCAGCAGCTCCCCCTCCACTTCCTTTATCACCATCTCGATGAAAGTACAGGCCGTTTCTGTAATCGCTTTTTCTTCCTTCTCGTCGGACAAAGAAGCATATTCCTGGATAGGTTTCAGAATCTCCTGACCGGACAGGGTATATCTTTCAAAACTAGAACAATAGCTCTGTTTCGTAAAGCTTTTCATATATTGCTCCTGATCTTTCGTCAAAAGTTTTATCTTCTCTAATGCCTTCTGATAGTTCTCCTCTGCCATTTGTAAGTCAGCTTCTGCCGCCGTATCATTCTCCACTTTAAAACTTGCACCGCAGAACATACAGATACATTGTTCCATTTCCTTAGGTATATGAAGCTCTCCGTTGCATTTTGGACAATGCTTCACTATATATTCCATACGAACTCCTTCCCGGAACCATTTAGGGTCCATAAGTTTTTAGATGCTTTGATGCACCATCTTTAACAAGCGTTTCTTTTCCGGCTCCGGTCTCCATTCTGATAAGCGGGCAGCGGCAATCGGCAGCTTCCACCGGAGGAGATCCTTCCGATCTGCCTGCGTGATTTTAAAATATTCCGCAAGATAGATACGCAGAAGTCT
>DOWG01000191.1:5562-9969 GCA_003519685.1 Lachnospiraceae bacterium | reverse complement strand
CTGTTCGGAGTGCTATAGTAGTATGGCAAAATGCACTTAAAAGACTGCATGTAAAAACGAGTGCAGACCAATAGGTGCAAAAGTGGTTAAATTCGATTGGATGAAAAATGAACCCACTGGTTTTAAGGTTATAAAACCTAAGACTGGTGGGGCATTTTTTGTTTCAAAATGGTTAGGGGACTAAATAGATTATTTCATTTCGAAAGCCGGTATGTTATAATTTGGTATATATCATAAGTTGAGTTTCGAAACGATAGATAATTGGACGGCAGTAACAATAAGGAAAGCAAAGAAATGGGGGATGGTATGGAGTTTAAATTCAAAGATCAATTGTCACTAGGAGTTGCATCAGCAGCAACGCAGATTGAAGGCGGAGACTGTGGACATAACTGGAATGATTGGTATGCGAAAGGCAAAATCAAAGATCATTCGAATCCGGCCCGGGCAACGAATCACTATCATCTATGGAAGCAAGATGCCGATCTGATGGCAGAGATGAAGATTAAGTATTATCGACTAGGTATTGAATGGGCTAGAATCTGTCCAAAAGAGGGCGAAGTGGATGAAGCTGCGATTGCGCATTACAGAGAAGAGCTGATTTATCTGAAGGAGAAAAGTATTTCGGTTCTGCTCACAATTCATCACTTTACCAATCCGATGTGGTTTGAGCGAAAAGGTGCATTTACTAAGAAGGAGAACTTACAGTATTTCCTCGATTTTGTGGAGTTGGTAGTGAAATCTTTTGGAGATCTTGCTTCGGAATACATAACGATTAACGAACCGAATGTATATGCAACCCTTTCCTATTACTTTGGGGAATGGCCTCCAGGAGAAAAATCAATTTCCAAAACAGTTACGGTAATGTCGAATATGGCAATCTGCCATATGAAAGCATACCGGCTCATTCATCGTATGCGTGAGAAGATGGGATTTCATGATACCAAGGTGAGCTTTGCAAATCATGTTCGGGTATTTGATCCACAAAATCCGAAAAATGTCTTGCACGGTATATGTTCTAAGTTATTGGAAAGGTTATTCCAAGGGGCTGTTACCGAGGCGATGGCTACGGGTAACTTTAAATGGCCCTTAAAAAGTACGAAAGAGATTTCACGGGGCGAATACCTGGATTTTATTGCAATTAATTATTACACTCGGACGACCGTATCGGGTTTTGGGGACGGCACCAAACAGGATGCACCGAAGAATGATTTAGGATGGGAGATTTATCCGGAAGGACTCGTTCGCTGCGCAGATAAAATATATCAGCTTTTGGAACGTCCCATCTATATCACAGAAAATGGTACCTGTGATAATCAGGATACATTTCGATGTAAATATATCTATGAACATTTAAAAGCAATAATGGAATCGGATTTACCTATAACAAGATATTATCATTGGTGTTTTTGCGATAACTTTGAATGGGTTGAAGGGGAAAGTGCCCGTTTTGGACTGGTACATGTGAATTATGAGACCCAGGAACGAACTGTGAAAACCTCAGGCCAGTTTTATACCCGGATGATCGAGGAAGATGGCGTAACGGAAGAACTCTACAGGGAATATGTAGAACCGGAGGAATATCACAAAGGGTAAGGAGAACGTGTATTCTCATGAATCAGCGTAGTAAAAGTAAAGCAAGGTAGTAAAAGATAACCTAATAAAGGAGAAGATGCTTTGATTACAGTTCGAAAAACGAGCTTTCGATTAGATACAGAGCATACCACATATTTGTTTCGGAAAACAAAGTATGGGCATTTGGAGCATATTTATTATGGAAATTTATTAAGTAAAGAGGACCGGGCAGGCACTTTAGCGCAAAAACGGTCGATTCAGGTTGGCAGCAGCGTTTTTTACGATCCGGAAGATAGTGTATATGCCCTGGATAGTATGTGCTTGGAATGGGCGGACAACGGGCGCGGAGACTACCGCCAGAGTCCGACGGAATTTGTAATGCCGGATGGCAGCTTTGTTACTGATTTTATTTATGAGAGCCATGACGTGCTGGATGGGTGTGTTCCTATGGATACCTTACCCACTGCGTATGGAGGAAATCAGACTTTAAAAATAACTTTAAAGGACAAGGCATTTCCGATTTTCATTGACCTATATTATACGGTCTTTGAGCAAACCGATGTGATAACAAGAAGAGCGGTTGTAAGGAATGAAGCGAATGCTCCGCTCACAATCCGGCGTATCATGAGTATGACAATGGATTTACCGGACGAATGTTTTCAGATGTATACCCTGGACGGAGGATGGATTAAAGAAGCCAATTTACATAAGCGACCGGTTACTTACGGAATCACAGTTAATTCTTCAACAACCGGAGCAAGCAGCAATCGTCACAATCCTGCATTTATAATAGCCGAAGCGGATGCGAATGAAGATTATGGAGATGTATATGCATTCAATATGATCTATAGCGGTAACCATTATAGTATCGCAGAGAAAAATGAGCGGGATGATGTCCGTGTCAGTATGGGAATTAATCCTCACCTTTTTGAGTGGATAGTATCCCCGGGAGATAAGTTTGAAACACCGGAATGCGTGATGAGCTATAGTAGTCGTGGGTTCAATGGCACAAGCCATCATATGCATGATTTTATTAATGAGCATATCGTTAGAGGGGACTATAAGAAGAAGGATCGGCCGGTACTGCTTAATAATTGGGAGGCGCACTTTTTTGATTTTAATGAAGGTAAGTTATTGCGGCTTGCTAAGGATGCGAAAGAACTGGGTGTTGAATTGTTTGTGCTAGATGATGGCTGGTTTGGCGATCGTAATAATGATAACGCGGGACTTGGTGATTACACGGTAAATCCTAAGAAATTACCCCAAGGAATAAAAGTATTTGCAGATAAAATCAGAAAAATCGGATTAAACTTTGGCTTATGGTTTGAACCGGAGATGGTAAATGAGGATAGTAATTTGTACCGAACCCATCCGGAATATGCGGTAAAGCTTCCGAATCGCAAAGCGGTGCTTGGAAGGAACCAGTTGGTACTGGATCTTTGCCAAAAAGAAGTTCGGGATTATATTGTAGAACAGGTTAGTAACATTCTGGATGAGGCAGATATCCGTTATGTGAAATGGGATATGAACCGCCATATTGCAGAAGTATTTTCCTCTGTCCTGCAAAACCAGGGAGAGTTCTATCACCGCTATATCCTGGGGCTCTATGAGGTATTAACTCGTATTTTTGTGCCGAGGCCGCATATTTTATTAGAAAGCTGTTCCAGTGGCGGCAATCGGTTTGATTTAGGAATGCTTGTGTTTAGTCCTCAGATTTGGGCCTCCGATGATACGGATCCGATTGAACGGTTAAAAATACAGACGGGTCTATCCTACTTTTATCCACAGTCTACGATGGGCGCCCATGTTTCTGCATCTCCTCATCAGCAAACCTTACGGGAAACACCGCTTGCCACTCGTTTTCATGCGGCATGCTTTGGATGCCTTGGTTATGAACTGGACTTAAAATATCTGACACCGGAGGAGAAAAAAGATATTGCAGATCAGATTACATTTTACAAACAGTATCGTAGGATTTTTCAATATGGAAGGTTCTATAGAATTAGGTCTTATAAAGAGAATAAAGTGATATGGGAAGTGGTAAGTGAAGAGAAAGAAACCGCATTAACAGGCTTCTTTCAGACTTTAGCGGCTGCTGCGGAAAGCAGTGATAAGCTGAAAGTGATCGGACTGAAAAAGGGAAGGTATATGATTCGAACAAGGCCGCAAAGGCTTTATATCGAACGCTTTGGGTGCTTAACAAAACACGTTATGCCGGTGGAATTGAGTCCGGACGGCATGATTATGCGTGTGGCGAATCGGCATTACAGTCTGAAGGATTGCGTGGAGACCTATACCTGTTCTGCGGAGGCGCTATCCTCCGGAATTCCGTTATGCGAGCAGTTTATCGGTACGGGTTACCATGAAAAGGAATCATAATCGTTATATGTTTGGCCTTGGTACCGTTGGAAGAGATATGCTTTATACTATGGTAAGTATGTATCTTCTGTTTTTCTTAACCGATATCCTGAATCTGCCGGATTCTACTATGTGGTTGATGACGGGTGCAATGACAATACTTCGCGTTTTTGACGCGGTAAATGATCCGATTATGGGGGTTCTGGTAGATAACACGCATACCAGATTTGGTAAATTTAAACCCTGGATTGTGATTGGGGGCATAATCGGTGGAATTCTCACCGTTTTATTATTTTGTGATTTTGGACTTCATGGAGCCGGGTATGTGACAATATTTGTCATACTCTATCTGCTCTGGGATTTTACCTATGGGGCAAATGATATCGCTTATTGGTCAATGCTTCCTTCCTTGACCCTTGATCAAAAGGAACGTGAGAAAACCGGATCCTTTGCCAGAATCTGTGCAAATATCGGATT
>DOWG01000191.1:2817-5439 GCA_003519685.1 Lachnospiraceae bacterium | reverse complement strand
TATTATTTACTGCAATTTCGATGGCATTCTTTATGATCGGTTATTGTACCACGACAGGTTTTGGAGTCTACTTCTTTAAATATGCATTTAAAAATGAAGGAATGTACTCGGTGTTTGCCGCAATTCTTGGAGTCTCTCAGCTGGCAGCTTTAGCTGTTTTCCCTTTGTTATCAAAGAAGTACAGCCGGAAAGCTCTTTATGCATTTGCTACGGTTTTGGTAGTGATCGGGTACATAATCTTCTTCTTTTCACCAATGAATATGATATTTATAGGGACGGCCGGTATTTTTCTATTTGTAGGAGAGGCATTCATTCAATTACTGATGCTGATGTTCTTGACGGATACGGTAGAGTACGGACAGTGGAAGTTAGGCCGTCGTAACGAAAGTATTACCTTTTCTGTACAGCCATTTATCAATAAAATTGGCGGCGCAATTGCCAATGGGATTGTTGGGGTGACCTTGATCATTTCCGGAATTAATGCCGCNNTGATTTTACCCCTCGTCTTTATTGTGCTCGGCTATATCATCTACCGCAAAAAGTTTAAGATCGATAAGCAGATGTTTGATAAGATAATATCAGATTTGGCTGCCCGTGGTGAGATTGGCAGCGGGAAGGAGTGATTCTATGCTAACGAAAAACAACCGGATCAAAGATGTATATGCGAATCCAATCGGACGGGACATTATAAATCGAGTGCTTTTACAAATGAATATCAGTAATAAGGCGGTTACCAATCCGGCTATAGGTAATCTGAAGTTAAAAGCTTTGCCAAAGCTGTCGAAAAGCCGGTTGGATGATGGATTTGTAGATACTTTACTTACTCTTTTAAACACGGAACCGGAAACTCCAAAGGTTGATGAAGGCCCAATTCAAAAAGCCTGGTGGAAGGAAGCGGTATTTTATCAGATTTATCCAAGAAGCTTTAAAGACAGCAACGGAGACGGCATTGGTGATCTGCAGGGCATTATGAGCAAGCTGGATTATATAAACGAGCTGGGGATAGATGCCATCTGGCTTTCACCGATTTATGATTCTCCGAATGATGACAATGGATATGATATCAGGGACTACCGTAAAATAATGGCTGAGTTTGGTACGATGGAGGATTTTGAACAATTACTGGCTGAGGTTCATAATCGTGGTATGAGGCTGATTATGGACCTAGTGGTAAACCATACCTCCGATGAACATGAATGGTATCAGAAGGCCATTCATGAACCGGATTCCAAGTATGGTGACTATTATATTTTTAGGGATCAGCCGAACAATTGGACATCGTTTTTTGGCGGCAGGGCATGGAATTATGTGAAGGAACGGAAGCAATATGTACTACATTTATTCTCAAAGAAGCAAATGGACTTAAACTGGGAAAATGAAACCGTACGTCATGAGATTCACGATATGGTCAGATGGTGGCTGGAAAAAGGGGTTGACGGATTCCGTTTGGATGTCATTAATTACATTTCTAAGCGCAGCGGCCTGCCGGATGGGAATGAAACTATTGGCAGACTCATGGGATATTATGGAGTGGAGCATTATTTCTATGGGCCTCGTCTCCACGAGTATCTGCATGAGCTAAGAGAAAAGGCGTTTCTTCCATACCATGCTTTTTCGGTTGGAGAAACTCCCGGAACAGGAATGCAAATGAGTAAGCTGCTGACTGCCGATTATCGAAATGAGCTGGATATGGTATTTTCCTTTGACCATCTGGAAACTCCAGGGCATACCCGTTTTGATGACTATCGCTATGATCTCAATTATTTGAAAAAGTATATGATCGATTGGATGGAGAACTACGGCAGTCATTGCCAACCTTCGCTGTTTTTTGAAAATCACGATAATCCCCGTATGCTATCCAAGGTAAATCCAGACCCGCAATATCGGGATGTTCTTGGCAAGCTGCTGGCAGTAATCCAGCTTACCTTACGAGGAACGCCTTTTATTTATCAGGGGCAGGAGCTTGGGATGATCAATCAAAATTTTCAATCAATTGCTGAACTTCGCGATGTGGAGTCACTGAATCTATATAACGAGCTTTGTAAGACCATGGAGAAAGAAGAGGCATTTGCTAAGGTGTTGGCTGGGTCAAGAGATCATGCCAGAACACCGATGCAATGGAGCAATCAGCAATATGCAGGCTTCTCTACACAAGTGCCCTGGATTATGATGGATGATGATTATAAGCATTGCAATGTAGAGACGCAGTTGGAAGAGGAGAATTCCATCCTAAATTTCTATCGAAAATTGATTGCATTACGAAAAGCGCATACCGTTATCTATTATGGAGATGTGCTCTTTACCAATAAGAAGGTGAAAAATTTATTCACCTATTACCGGAAGGACGAAACAGCAACGCTATATATTGAGATAAATTTGGGTCCATCGAATAGAAAACGGACAAAACTTCCGGAGGGGACACGTTTGCTATCGAATTATGCAGAGGTTTCATCGTCATTTTTACAGCCTTATGAGGCAAGTATATGGGAGATTAATTAGAAAAAAACCCTGAAGCATGTCAATTTATGTGCTTTGGGGGTTACTGTTCACACCCCTAACAAAGTCTATAGTATGATATTGCTTTATTTCAGAAAAAAGCGTATGCTGGTAAAAATCAAATTA
>DOWG01000191.1:898-2811 GCA_003519685.1 Lachnospiraceae bacterium | reverse complement strand
TGTATACACAATAGCTACAATATTGAAGTTTCGCAAATGCCTAATATTATAACTTGCAAGGAGCAAGCATATGAAAATAAAAAAAAGTAAGTTTGATATTATTATAGAAGCATGTTGCTTACTGTGTTTGGTCGGATTACTGATATTTTTGATTATAGATTGGAAGTACATTCCGAACGAAATACCAGGGCACTATAACGCAATGGGAGAAATAGATCGAATTACAAGTAAGGGATCCTTACTAGTTCTTCCTATTATTGCATGGATTATGTATATTGGAATGACTGTTATTGAGAAATATCCACAAGTTTGGAATACAGGAGTAAGTGTAACAGAGGAAAACAAAGATAGGGTATATCGGACATTAAAGAATATGATGGGTACAATCAAATTGCTTCTGATAGCAGTGTTTACCTATTTGACAGTTAATTCTGCAATGGCAAAGCCTTTGCCAGCTATGTTTTTACCGGTATTTCTAACTTTAATGTTTGGTTCATTGATTTTTTTTATTGTAAAGTTGGTAAAAGCCAAATAGAGGTTATAAAATTCTTATAAGACCCAAATTTATAAACATATTNNTTGTTATGTGAAAGGTTGCATTATGAAAAATCTTAAAGTGGCAATGGTGCAATACAATTGTGGTACAACAGATCAAGAAATGAATACAGACATCGGGTTACAATATGTTTACGAAGCCAAAAAAATGGGTGCAGATATCGTTCTGTTTCCTGAGTGTTGGATTACTTCCTATTCCTGCCCGGAAATTGCGGAAACATTGCTTCCAGTGGAGACAATTGAGAAACATCCGGAATTTATTCGATGGTGCGAGGCAGCATTAACCGAAGAGAGTGCTTCTATATTAAGATTTCGAAAAGCTGCAAAGGAATTATCCATTGGAATTGTTGTCACAGGATTTACAAAAGGGAAAAAGTATCCTCAGAATTCCGCATTTGTAATTGACAGGGATGGGCAGATTAAATTAAAGTATAGTAAAGTACATACCTGTGATTTTGACTGGGAACGGTATCTTGAAAGCGGAGACGGGTTTTACGTATGCCAGTTCGATGATATCAGTATAGGAATTATGATTTGCTATGATAGAGAATACCCAGAAAGCGCAAGGGAATTGATGCTACAAGGGGCAGAAATTGTTCTTGTACCGAATGATTGCGGCGGAATGAAACCTAGATTACAGGAACTATCCGTAAGAGCTTTGGAAAATATGGTTGGTATAGCAATGGCAAATCCGCCGGGAGAAGATGCAGGATGTTCCTGTGCGTTTAGCCCGATTGTATGGGATAAGCATGGCAATATCGTGGATAACACGATAGTTATTGCAGATGAAGAGACAGAAGGCATTATCTATGCCAACTTTGACATAGATGCTATTCGTGAGCATCGAAAAAGAGAAGACTTGGGCAAATATCGAAAAGTGAAAGCATATAAGAGATTAACAGAATAATCTCTAACCAGTTCAGATTTTATTGCAAAAGTAATGAAGAAACAAGGAAAGAAATTATCAAAATCAATGATTTTTCACCAAGCGAATTAATTCGCTTTGCAAATATTGTGCCTGCGGCCCAAAGTTTGCAGGTTTTGAAGAAAGGCATGATTATTAATATGGAAACGAATCTATTAAGAAAAATCACCTTAAAGAATGGGGAACTTCTCGTTTTACGAGAACCTTTAGAAGGTGATGCTAAAGATATGATTGAATATCTAAATACGGTAGGTGGAGAAAGTGATAATCTCTTATTTGGTAAAGATGAATTCCATTTAACCGTCGAGCAGGAGATGGAATATATTAAAAAGGTTCGTAATGATTCGAATATGCATATGGTTTTAGGCTTTATAAATAATTCTATTGTTAGCATAGCAGAGATAAGATGCCTTTCTAGAAAAAGAATTTCTCA
>DOWG01000191.1:559-827 GCA_003519685.1 Lachnospiraceae bacterium | reverse complement strand
GTTTGGCTTTATCAAAGTTGGCGTCCACAAAAACTATTTTAATATTAACGGAAACTATGACGATGAATATATAATGGATCTTAATCTTAGTAGATAATTAAGAGGGGGCTATTATGGTTAGAAAATCAGAAGAAAAAGATAGGAATGATGTACTGGAATTCTTATATGAAAAGCCGGCTATAGATAACTGGATGATAATAACATTAGTTTAAGTTAAGATAGGGAGAGATTATTATATGGATAATAAGTATACGGAAATAAACTCCAG
>DOWG01000191.1:0-468 GCA_003519685.1 Lachnospiraceae bacterium | reverse complement strand
GGTTTGGCTTCTGGCGGGGGTCAGCAAATGCCGATATTTACTGCATTGGGTGCAAAGTGTACCGTGCTGGATTACTCGGAAAAGCAACTGTTAAGTGAAAAAGAGGTAGCGAAAAGAGAAAATTATGAGATTAAAACAGTCAGAGCGGACATGACAAAACCTTTACCTTTTGAAGATGAGTCCTTTGACCTGATTTTCCATCCGGTTTCTAATTGTTATATTGAAGACGTTCTTCCTGTTTGGAAGGAATGCTATAGAGTATTGAAAAAAGGAGGAATTTTATTGGCAGGATTAGATAACGGCATTAATTATATTTTTGATGACGATGAAACGATGATAACGCATAAACTGCCATTTAACCCGTTGAAGGACAAACAACTATATGAGGAATCAATTAAAAATGGTTGGGGAATTCAATTTTCACATACCATTGAAGAGCAGGTTGGCGGACAATTGCAAGCAGGTTTC
>DOWG01000027.1 GCA_003519685.1 Lachnospiraceae bacterium | reverse complement strand
GAAATCATAACATGGTATACATAATGGGGTGTGAATAGTAACCATGACGGGTGTGAATAGTAATTATCTGAAGGCAATTAGTTGTATTTTCCAGCTACTTATTTTATAATTGAAGAAGGAATCGTTCATTCATAAAAATTATTATAAACGGAGGGAAATTTATATGCATTACAGGAAATTTGGAAATACTGGGTTAAAGGTATCCGGACTGGGATTTGGAGCTATGCGCTTACCTACCATAGAAAATGGAGATACCGCCGTAATCGATGAAGAAAAGGCGATCGCAATGATCCGTCATGCCATTGACAGCGGCGTTAATTATGTGGATACCGCCTATCCTTATCACGATGGGCAAAGCGAAATCTTAGTGGGGAAAGCATTGAAAGACGGCTATCGCGAAAAGACCTTCCTGGCTACGAAAAGCCCGGTATGGAAGATACAGAAAGAAGAAGATTTCGAGGCACTGCTGGACGAACAGCTTAAGAAGCTCCAGGTGGATTATGTCGATTTTTATCTGCTGCATGCGATTGATAAGGACCGCTTCGAGAACACCATCTTAAAATACAACCTGATCGAGCAGATGGAGAAGATGAAAGCCAAAGGTAAGATAAAATACATGGGCTTCTCCTTCCATGATAATGCAGAGGCTTTCCGGCAGATTATTGATTCCTATGATCATTGGGACTTCTGCCAGATTCAATTCAACTATATCGACACCGACCAGCAGGCTACGGTAAAGGGATTAGAATATGCCGCTAGCAAGGGAATACCCGTCATTATTATGGAGCCCCTGCGCGGAGGAAAATTAGCGGTTCCGCCGAAGAATGTCGCTGCTGCACTGGATCCCGGAAAGGCTCCCGTTGAGTGGGCGCTTGATTTTGTATGGGACCGGCCGGAGGTTGCTCTTCTGCTCAGCGGTATGAGTACACCAAAGCAGGTTGAGGATAACCTTATCTATGCAGACCGCGCTTCCATCGGAATGCTGACCGAGAAGGATAAGAAAATGCTGGCGAAAGCCAAGAAAATATTTGATACCATGGCATTGGTCGGCTGCACCAAATGCAGATATTGCATGCCTTGTCCGAACGGATTACATATCCCGGATATCTTTGAAGCATATAATCAAACCGCATCCGTTGGTATGGAGGAAGCCAGAAAATTATACAGCACCTTTGAAATAAACGCTTCCAATTGTATCCAATGCAGAACCTGTGAAGAGGAATGCCCGCAACATATTGAGATCAGCCAGGTAATGACGGATGTGGATGCCGTATTTGCTAACAAATAAATGGTTATTATGGTTACTATTCACACCCACCATGTATACCATGATATGATTTCGACAAATGATATCCGAATTCGGAGANNGCCCAGGTGTGAACAGTAACTTTCTATGATTTCTATTATATGAATTATGATTGAAAACAGGTTTATTTTGTACTATAATTCAGTTTTATAATATGAAATAAATCACAACAAAGGAGAAAACAGGCATGAATAAACTACTTAAAAATGCAATGGGTCAGTTCCACAAAATTCGGACAAAATTTGTTATCATACTAATTCTTGTCAGCTTTGTACCTGTCCTCATAACCGGAATCAGTTCCTATTTAGAATCAAAAAGTGTTCTGTTAAAAAAGCTTGAAACAACAAGTAAGCAGACCATTCACGAAGTAGGAAGAGGCATCGATAATTATTTTGAATCAATGACTAATTTAGTAAAATTACTATCGAATGATAATAATATAATGGAAGCAGATGAAGCAGATCATTTTCAATTAGGAAAAGATTTGATTACTAATATGCATGACTCTGATAACAAAATTCTTAACATCTACGTTGGCACCGAATCCGGTATGTTCTATTCCTTTCCGGATGACGTGCAAGGCTATGATTACAAAGCAACCGACTGGTATAAAGAAAGCATGGCACAGCCGGGAAAGGTTTTCTATTCAAGCCCCCATCAGGATGCGATAACCGGGCTGACCGTTGTAAGTATTACAACGACGATTACAAAAAATGATCAACCGATCGGTGTGGTCGGTATGGATATTAATCCCGTCGACCTGGCAGAGCAGCTATCGGATATCAAAATCGGTGATTCCGGATATATCTATATTGTAGATCCGGACGGATATTTTATTACTTATAAGGATGATTCTTATATCGGAACCAATACAATTACTGAAGCCTCTGTCTGGGAGAAGGTAAAAGATAACGAGGAAGGCTTTATTTCCTATAACTATGAAGGAGAACATCGTTTTGGATCCTATGTTACCAGTGAGAATACACAATGGAAAATCATCTCCTCTATGAGTATCTCAGAGTTAACCAATGATACGAAAGTAATCAGAAATACCTTTATTACGGTCCTTCTTATTATGATATTCCTTTCCGTCATCGCTTCTGTTCTGTTTACCAGACCGATGCATCGCAATATCGTCGCTTTTGTTTCTGGATTTAGTAAGGTTGATACCGGTAACCTGACCGCTCATATTTCTATCAAATCAAAAGATGAGTTTTCCATGCTGGCAAGCCAGTTTAATAAAGTAGTACATAATATGGCCAATACCATAAAGGATGTCAATATCTCTTCCGCAGATGTACTTAATTCTGCCACGGAGCTTGCCAATATAGCGGAGGAGACCAATGTATCAATAAGCGAAGTATCCAGAGCCGTAGAAGAAGTTGCACGCGGTGCTGCCGAACAGGCGCAGTATTCTGCTGATGGAGCCTCCAGTGTATCGGATCTGGCAGGAAAGCTGAATAAAATCGATGAAGCTACCAATACCATCGATACCCTGTCACAGAATACGGACCAACTGACAAAGCAGGGTCTCAGCCGCGTAAAAGAGCTTATTCAAAAATCCGACAGTACGAAAGCATCCACCGCTCAGGTATCGGATCTGGTAATGGAAATGCAGCAGAGCATGGAGAAAATTACTGCCATTTCAAATACCATCGATATGATTACCGAGCAAACCAATCTCCTGTCGCTGAACGCTTCCATAGAGGCTGCGCGAACCGGGGAAGCAGGCAAAGGCTTTGCGGTGGTTGCAAATGAAATTAGAAAGCTTGCGGAACAGTCCAAAGTATCGACAGTACAAATCAAAGCAACCATTGATGAAATACAGCAAAAGACCGCATTGTCCGTTGAAGCTATGAATCAAGCAAATAGCAATGTAAAAGAACAGGGAATTGTCGTAGATGAGACGCAAAAAGTATTCCATGAAATTATGAACGCAGTAAGTAATCTTGCTGAGAGAGTATCGGAAATCAAAGTTCATACATCCGATATCGCGCAGGAGAAAGAGAATATTGTAGCGCAGATCGAGAATATTTCTGCCGTTTCCGAGGAAACCGCATCTGCATCTGAAGAAGTAACCGCATCTACCCAGCAGATCGCCGCTACCATGGATGAAATAGCAAAATA
>DOWG01000095.1 GCA_003519685.1 Lachnospiraceae bacterium | reverse complement strand
ATTGATCCAGCAGGCACTTGCAGGTGAAACTGAGGACAGGATGTTTTACACCTGGCTGATAGATAATGCTTCTTCGAATGAAGATCAACAAATAATTTCTGGCATTCGTGATAATGAGATCGGTCACTTTGCATTGTTTGAAAAACTATACTATGAATTAACCGGTATGGCACCCCAGCCGGCTCCGGGTGAGCAATTCACCCCGCCTGAAAGTTATTGCGCCGGGCTGGCCCGCGCTCTGCAAGGAGAGCAGAATGCGGTGCAGAAATACCGTAAAATTCTCTACGCCATGCAGAATCGTGTGCATATTAATATCATGACTGAAATCATAACGGATGAGATTAGACATGGAATCCTATACAATTATCTTTATGCTAAAAATAGTTGTACAGATTAAAAATACGAACATAACGGTATAAAAGAGCAGCTATATTTCATTTGGCTGCTCTTTCATTGTAAAAGACCATTTAAGCATTAGTCATAACTTATTTAAGCATTGAAGCATAACTTTATTGCTTGACGGAATACACAGGATAGAATATAATATGCGTAGATTATTCAGCAAAAGCGAAACTCGTACATTCTGCTATTTGCTATATAATCATAGGATAAGGAGGAATTATTATGGCAGCTATAACAAAGGACATGACAATTGCACAGGCAATTGCTGTGAATCAGAATATTATTCCAATCTTAATGGATATCGGTATGCATTGTATCGGTTGCCCGGCTTCTCAGGGAGAAACAATTGAGGAAGCTGCAATGGTTCATGGAATGGATCCTGAGGATTTAATGAACAGAATTAGAGAAGAATTGGGCGAATAAACTGGACAAGGTTTATCATGGATTCACTGGTCATAAATTGTAAAGAATAGGAAAAGGGATGCGGGTTAACCGCATCCCTTTTTTGGCCTACATTACGGAAAGAATTTGAATTGCCTGATTCTTAACAATAATGTCATAGTGCTCATCATAATAAGAGGTACTTGCATAGGTAAAGCGTTCTGCTTTTCCATATTCGGATAAAATATTACAGATCTTATTAAACTCTTCCGGCGTATGGTCTGATTTACGAATAACCAGATAGTAGATTGAAGTTAAGGGGTTTTTATAAAGGGTATTCTCTCCGTTATATACACCCACTAATATATTTGCAAGATCAATTGCTTCCTGTAAAGAACGGAAGGAATAAATCTTTGTTAAATTTGGACTGATATTGATACTGGAATTCCCGGCAAGCTCCTCCGTATCCTGCAGTTCGGAGGTATTCGCCATGTCTTTGGAGACTTCCTCCAAATCTTCCGAAGAATCATCTTCAAAATTCTGAATAATTTCATCTGCATAAACTTCATCGTCCACGATATCCTTATCCGAGTCATCATGGACATTAAATGAGGAAAATTTCGAAAAACGGGTATCCAATTCATCCGGATCTTCTACCTTCGTAATAACTAAGATGAGGCATTCTGCAGAAACGGGAATTGCTTCTATCATTAAAGGTATATCATCTACTTCAAAACCGAATTCGTAAAAAGCTTGTTGAATCATATCACGAAACAGCGCTTTTGCCTTTTCTGTTCCGTATGCAAGTTCACTAATTCTCAATTCTCGGTCGATTAAGTCACTTTTACTTAGCGTGCATCTTATTTGATTATCACTAATCTTTTCAATTTTCATAAAGTACACCCCTTTCTGTACTTAAAAAGGAACTGATTTTTTAGTTACAACTAAAAAATATCCATTGGTGTAAAAAAAGTATAATTTAAAAGTCTTGTAAAGTCAATACACTAAGATGTGAATTTTATATTAAAAAAAGTCCTGAGTTTACATAAAATAGCATGGTGCGACAGAAAAATTATATACAAATTTCGAAAATATTTTTGTAAAAATAGAGGATGAAAAAACAGTTGATACAGTTCCATATATTGGTTATAATGTAGTGGAAGGACTTGATTACATTCCCGTGTTCAGCTGATCGGAAAGGAGAGAATGCAACAAGAAATATGGTTTCATAAATATCGTATCATAAAACTGCTTGGCAGAGGAAGCACTGCTAAGGTTTATCTGGTAGAACATATCTTACTGAATTCTTATCGTGCAATTAAATTCATTTCCAAAAATCATCCTAATTATGAATTACATCGTAAGGAAGCTTTGCTGCTTAAAAATCTGAAACACTCCTGTATTCCTATAATTTATGATATTGAAGAAGACGATAAAGGTTCCTATATCATTGAACAATATCTGGAGGGGATAACTCTGAAAGAATATGTTCAATCCCAAGGTGCTGTCTGTGAAGATATCATAATCCGTTTTGCACTTCAGCTCTGCGATCTTATTCAATATCTGCATTCCATTGAACGGCCAATCCTCTATCTGGATCTAAAGCCGGAAAATATTATTGTCACCGGCACGACAATAAAACTGATTGATTTTGGCAGCGCCATATATAAGGATGAATTAAAGGAGGGGCAGGGCTACTGTGCTACCAGAGGCTATGCGGCGCCCGAATTATATCGGCGTGATATTATCGATGAGCGCTGTGATGTCTATGGTATTGGCATGCTGCTTTATTATATGGTAACCGGTTTTTATATTGAAAACAGTTTTGAAAAAATAGCCAATGTTGATTTAGCCGGCGGCTGTTCGAAGCAGCTGAAAAATATTATTAACCGATGTCTCAAATTTAATCCATCTCAACGATACTCCTCGGTAGCGCATCTTAGTAAACAATTATCAGCGATAGCGCGGAAAGAAAAACAGTATGATAAATCAAGTCAATCGCTAAGAATTGCGGTTGCGGGGGCACAACATAGAATCGGTGTAACCCATTTGTCTTTTCGTATATGCAGCTATTTTATTCATAAAAGAAGAAAATGTGTCTATGAGGAAAAAAATAACAGCGGCTGTGTACGATTAATCAAATACCGATACGGCGGGTTGATGCCAAAGGATAATATTTATGAAATCAATGGAATACCAATGCTTCCAAAGGATTGTAATAAGATGCAGAGAGAAACCCTATATCCGATCCGCATACAGGATTACGGATGCCTCACGAAGGAGATGGAAACAGATTTTCTAGAGGCAGATATTAAAATATTAGTGTTGGGTGCAAAGGATTGGGAGCTTGTGTTTGCAGAACAGTTATTAGAAAGAATGCCGGAGCAAAAAGATATCTTGTATTTTTTTAATTATGTAAACGGGAGGCAATTCCAGCAGATCACAAAAAGTATGAAGCAAAGGAATTGCTATCGTATCCCATACGAACCGGATCCATTTGCAAAGCCAAAGGGCAAGAATGAAATGGAGCTGTTTCGTGAGCTGGCTCGCCTTCGGAAAATCTGAATTGCAATTATTATGGAAAGAAAGGATCGGATGCTCATGAGGAGAAGGCCCATGCTGATGGATAAAATATGCAGAGCTAAGATACCAGGTTCCAGGCAGAGTATAGGCATCATGGGTACACACCATGGAGCCGGAGTAACCTACACCGCGTTTATGCTGGCCTTCTATCTTGGGGAAGAGCTAGGCAGAAAAACAGCATTCTTAGAATGCAATAACAGTCATGATATGGGACAGATTCAGTTGTCATATGATTGGAGCCGCGAAGAGGATTCTTCCTTCTCCTTTCATCAGATTACCTGCTATAAGGAGGTGACGCCGAAACTGCTTTCAGAGATATGTCGTAGGTCTTATGAAACTTATATCCTTGATTTTGGAACTGAGATTGCTGCTAGAAAGGAAGAATTTTTAAACTGCGATATCAAAATTGTTGTTGGAGACCGGGCGCAATGGCATCAACAAAAACTGATTGATTTTATTTGTACGAATGTTGATGTCAGGCCGGAGGAGACGTGGTTGTATCTGGTTCCATGTGCCGGTCCGAATACGATAAAACATCTGAGAGAATTGAATTATAATGTTTATCCGGTCCCCTTTGAGAGGGACCCAACCATGCTTTCAAAGAGCTCCTTAAGGCTATTTGAAAAGTTGTTTTAACTTAAAAAAACGATACGAACATAAACCGAAAAAGGGATCTCCATAGGGTAAGTATAGCATATCACAAATGACCTTCTTATCCATATACATGGTTTGTTTTTTATTTGGTTTTGCACCTTATAAGTGTTGTTAGGTTTACGGTACGTATCGTTTTCAGGCAAAATCCGCCCCGGAATAATTTGTTTGAAGTCATCCTGCAGGGTAGTATGGATGTGGTGCTCCGGATTTAAAAAGCCCCTCTATACTTTTTGCCGGTATAAGAAATATTGGAAAAGAATAACGCACTACATTATATTTGTCCTATCAAGCAGTTTGCCGTCAGGAATAAACTGGGGATGATCTTGCTGTGCCTTCGGAAGGTGATGGAATACAATCCCTTTCGAAGGCACTTTTTTTAAAATCAGTAACTAAAAGTCGAA
>DOWG01000064.1 GCA_003519685.1 Lachnospiraceae bacterium | reverse complement strand
GTAGCGGCAATTAGTGCTTTGCTTTCCTCGCTGTTTCATGAGGTACAGCATCTGATAGAAGATCTTCCGAACATCGTTAATCAGATAAATGCGCAGTTGGATTATCTGTCGGAAAAGGTAAGAGGGATCTCAGGTGCTTTACCGGAAGATGTTCAGACTGCGATTAACAGTATCATAATAAGTCTGGGTGATTTGGTGAATTCTTTCATTAAAAATCTGAATCTCTCGGCAGGCTCTGCCGGTGCATTCGCACAAGGGGTGGCGGAAGGGTTCCTGGTAGTTATAGTAACCATCCTGTCGGCATACTTTTTTACCGTGGACCGGGATAAATTGATTGCAGGGTTAAAAAAGCATCTGCCCGATTCGGTTACGGATGGATGGCGGTTGGTCATGGATAATTTTAGAATGGCCTTCGGCGGATATTTTAAAGCGCAGTTTAAAATCATGCTGGTTCTGACCGTTATTATGTTTATCGGATTTGAAATACTGAAGGTTGACTACTCCTTCTTTATCGCTCTGGGAGTTGCTTTTTTGGATTTACTGCCCGTGCTGGGTACGGGGACTGTTCTGTGGCCCTGGGCGCTCTTTGATGTGATTTCCGGTAATTATACAAGGGCAGTGGGATTAATCATAATCTATCTGATCTGCCAGGTAGTAAAACAGGTATTACAGCCGAAGATGGTAGGCGATAGCATCGGGTTAAGTCCGTTGTCAACGCTGGTATTTATGTATATCGGTTACCGGCTCTACAGCGTACTTGGTATGATCATAGGGATACCGGTTGGAATGGTTATTGTGAATTTGTACCGTGTTGGAGTGTTTGACAGGATTATTAACGGGTTTAAGATTATCATTCATGATTTCAATGAATTTCGAAAATTTTAGATTCTTTAAAAATAATCCAAAAGTTCCATATACAAATCCCTCAGAGGATGGTAAAATTAGTCAAATATCTTTTTTACGAAAGAAAATTTTAATAAGGGGATAGATGTAAATGGATAAAAGGGCAATATATCAAGACAATATTATCACTTCGGAGGAAATCAGATTAATTCTTGACCGGTACCGAATTGGTAAGAAACCATTAGCGAAGCTGCTTGGCTGGGGAGAGACAACAATCATTCGTTACATGGACGGGGATATTCCGACAAGCGAATATTCGAACAAGCTGTATACGATAATGAATTTCCCGGAATATTATTATGATTTGCTGCAAAAGCGAAAGGACTGTTTAACAAGTGTTGCATATCGGAAGAGTAAAAATGCAGTAATTGGTTATATTATGTCTTCCAAGATCTATGCGGTGGCATATTATATTATAAATCGGAGCAACGCGGATATCAGTGCCCGGTATTTGCAATATCTGCTATACTATGGGCAGGTGTTTTCTCTTACGCTTAAGGATAAGGAATTGTTCCAGGAGGAATGCAGTGTNNAAGGAAGAGTATCTTACTCCGGAGGAACGGGAGCTTATTGATACCGTCTATAACAGTTTTACCTGGTATGGGCCAAGAGCGCTGCAGGCCTTTGCAATCTATGATAAACCCAATATGAAGATATCCAGGGATCAATATAATAACAGGATATTTTCAAAGGAGACTTTGAAGGCATACTATAAGGGGATTCTGGAAAGATATCAGATGGAAAGCATTAAGGATATCACCAGGTTTCCGGANNNGAAAATTCCTTAAGAAGTTTAATACAAGAAAAACCCGGAAAGGAGAAGTTACTCTTTTCCGGGTTTGTAGTCTGTGTGGTATGCTGCCTGTATGGTACAGCATCATAGATCACAAATCATAGATTATAGATTACTTAGTTACTTTGTTTATTCCTCTTGCTTCGCATTCTTTGGGTCGGATCCAGAATCTTCTTTCGAATACGAAGGCTGGCCGGCGTTACCTCCAGTAATTCGTCGGTTTCGATAAATTCCAAAGCCTGCTCCAGACTGAGTACCTTCGGAGGAGATAACCGTAATGCGTCATCCGCGCCGGAGGAACGGGTATTGGTAAGCTGCTTGCGCTTACATACGTTTACTTCAATATCCTCTGCCTTGGCATTTTGTCCGACAACCATACCGGAATAAACCTTGACACCGGGACCGATAAAGAGAATACCACGTTCCTGTGCGTTATATAGACCGTAGGTAATACTTTCTCCGGATTCGAATGCGATAAGACTTCCGGTCGGGCGATACTGAATATCTCCCTTGAACGGGCCATATCCATCGAATATGGTATTCATAATTCCATTTCCCTTGGTATCGGTCATAAACTGGCCGCGGTATCCGATTAAGCCGCGGGAAGGAATGGAGAACTCGATACGGGTATTACCGTTGTCCGAGGTATGCATGTTAACCATTTCTCCCTTGCGTGTACCCAGCTCCTGTATTATTATGCCTGCAAATTCATCCGGTACATCGATGATTGCCCGTTCCATAGGCTCTAATTTCTTGCCTTTTTCGTCATAGTGATACAAAACTTCCGCCTTACTTACGGAGAATTCATAGCCCTCACGGCGCATATTTTCAATTAATACGGAGAGATGCAGTTCGCCTCTTCCGGATACTTTAAAGCTTTCCGTTGTTTCCGTTTCCTCTACCCGGAGACTGACGTCCGTATTAAGTTCGCGGAATAGACGATCCCTAAGGTGCCTTGAGGTGACGTATTTTCCTTCCGTTCCGGCCAGAGGACTGTCATTTACATTAAAGTACATAGCAATCGTGGGTTCGGAAATCTTCTGGAAAGGGATTGCTACCGGATTCTCCGGAGAACAAATGGTATCTCCGATATGAAGATCGGCAATTCCGGATATAGCAACAATGGAACCTATGGTTGCTTCATTGACCTCAACTCTTTTTAATCCATCGAATTCGCAGAGCTTACTGATCTTAACTTTTTTACATTTGTCCGGATCATGGTGGTTAACGATTACAACGTCCTGATTTACTTTGATGGTACCGTTGTCCACTTTACCGATACCGATCCTTCCGACATATTCGTTATAGTCAATCGTACTGATCAGTATCTGTGTGCTCTTCGCGGGATCCCCCTCGGGAGCAGGAATATAATCGATAATTGTATCAAATAAAGCTTTCATATCCGTTGCCTTGCCATCGATGGAGGTAGTGGCAGTACCGGATTTTGCAGAAGCAAACAGAAATGGACAGTCTAACTGCTCCTCGTTTGCATCCAGTTCAATTAACAGCTCCAGAACCTCATCAACCACCTCGGCAGGTCTTGCTTCCGGGCGGTCCATCTTATTCACACATACAATGACCGGTAAGGACANNATTACACCATTTACCATTTTAAGGACACGTTCTACTTCGCCGCCAAAATCAGCATGGCCGGGGGTATCTATAATATTAATCTTAACTCCATTATACATAACGGCAGTATTCTTTGCTAATATGGTAATACCACGTTCTCGTTCAATATCATTGGAATCCATAACTCTTTCCACGACATTTTGATTGGACCGGAATACACCGCTTTGCTTCAATAATTCGTCTACCAGGGTAGTTTTACCGTGGTCGACGTGAGCAATAATAGCGATATTTCTTATATCCTCACGTTTCATGAATAAATTCCCTTCTTTCTAGAGACACTTCGCTTGTCTTAAAACAACCTTTATATTGTAACATAGAGCGGAAATAAAAATCAACGTATGTTTCGTATATTTTTCATAATAAATTACAAAATATTTGTATAAACTAACAAATTTTGGCTAAGTTAATAATATAGGTCTATTTTTACTTCTAAAATATGGAAAAGCGCATATATTTTAATCATAGGTGAATGAAAGCTGTTTATGACGAAAGCAGATAAATTTACCCCACATTTTAGAGCAGATTGGCGTAAGAAGGAACGCCAAGAGAGAAGGGAGAGGTACGATATGACAGATAAAGTATTTGATAACAATCAAGTAAGTATTGCAGGCGAGGTAATCAGTGACTTTATGTTCAGCCATGACGTATTTGGAGAAGGCTTCTATATTCTAGAAGTGCAGGTAAGCCGTTTGAGTAATTCCTATGATATAATCCCTATCATGGTTTCCGAGCGGTTATCGGATGTAAAGCAGGATTACAAAGGTAAATGTGTTGAGATTGTTGGACAATTCCGTTCCTACAATCGACATGAGGAAAGCAAGAATAAGCTGGTGCTGTCTGTATTTGCCAGAGAAATTAAGTTCATGGATGAATTGTCTGAAAACGCGAAACCAAATCATATTTTCCTGGATGGTTTCGTATGCAAGCAGCCGATTTACCGCAAGACACCCCTTGGCAGAGAAATCGCGGATGTATTGCTGGCAGTAAATCGACCCTATGGCAAATCGGATTATATTCCCTGTATTTGCTGGGGAAGAAACGCCAGATTTGCAGAAACCTTCAGTGTTGGCGGCCATGTTCAGATCTGGGGCAGAATTCAGAGCCGCGAGTACCAGAAGAAAATCAGTGACACCGAATTTGAAAAACGGATTGCCTATGAGGTGTCGGTAAGCAAGATGGAATATCTTGAGGAATATTAATCGTAGAATTTCCTTATGCGGCGCGGAGGTTTCTTATAGGCAGGCTTTAATCTTCCCTCGGAAGAATATAAATTAATAAATACTGGGAGTAGATGATATCAGGCTTGATAGAATCAGTATCAGAGATATTGATTTTATCAAGCTATTTTTGCGTGTCCGCTTTCAATAACGTTATTATTAGCATTATCTGCAAGAATTATAGCATTATGTGAATGCCATGATAAAAAAATGTTCTATATAATAATAGAGAAGAGCAAATTGAATAAAGCTAAGAATAACACCTCTGCCGCCTGCAATATGAACAGGAAAATGCAAAAGACATTGACAATACATTTACACAATGTTAAGATGTTGGTACGAATATTGAAAAATAAATATTGCTTTGGTAGAGGAGCATTATTTATGAGTAAGCTGCCGGATATGTCAGGCATGGAGGAACGCAGCCGAAAGGAAATAATGCCGAAGTGATAATAATCCTGTATTTATTATTGCTGGGCATATGGTTAAGAGCCATATGACTGTCATCAGAATTGGATGGAGCGCTGCCTAAAGAATATAATATAGATAGTACCCGGGTGAATTCTATCTTGGGGCTAACCTTATTCTTTAGTGTCGACTCTCTGGGTCGACTTTTTTTCGCAATGATTTCGCCGGAGGAAAAGCTTTTTTAAAGATGTTCGTAATGGTTTGGATTATATTTGATTGAGCCTGCGGCACAAAGTTTGCAGGTAGTCGAGAAAGGAATGGTTATTATTATGGCAATATTTAAAGGAGCGGGTGTGGCAATTGTAACACCATTTACGAAGAACAATGAGGTCGATTATGAAAAGCTGGGTGAGCTTATTGAATTTCAGATCAAAGAAGGTACCGACAGTATCATCATCTGCGGAACGACAGGCGAATCATCAACGCTGACCCATGAAGAGCATCTGGAATGTATCCGCTATGCTGTTAAGAAGGTGAATAAAAGAGTACCGGTGATTGCCGGAACCGGCTCGAATTGCACCAATACAGCGATCTATCTGTCCAAGGAAGCACAAGAGCATGGAGCAGACGGGCTGCTAATCGTAACCCCGTATTATAACAAAGCTACGCAGAATGGTCTGACCGCACATTTTACAGCGATTGCAAAAGCGGTTGACCTTCCGATTATTTTATACAACGTTCCCGGAAGAACCGGATGCAATCTTTTACCGAAAACGGTGGCTGGTTTAGTTAAAAATGTAGATAATATAGTTGGGATTAAAGAAGCAAGCGGTAATATCAAGCAGGTTGCGGATATCATGCAGCTGACCGAAGGTAACATTGATTTATATTCCGG
>DOWG01000206.1:279-3216 GCA_003519685.1 Lachnospiraceae bacterium | reverse complement strand
AATGAGGACCACCAGTGTTAACTGGTGGTTTCCTCTGTCCCTGTAAGGGACTATTGCCGGCATGGGCCTCAAAGGCCCTTCGAAAGTAAAGGCCTCAACCGCACCTCTTTCTCTGACAAACCCTTACAAGGGTTTTTTATTTGCCTTTTACTACTGGCTCACCCGTAAACGGGTCTATGAATTCCTTCAGACTTAGTTGGTCTTCTGCTTGATCATCCATTAATTGATTTTTGATGTACTCTTCAATTTTCTTTGCATTTTTCCCAACTGTATCTACATAGTAGCCTCGACACCAAAATTTTCGATTTCCATACTTATATTTCAAATTAGCATGTCTATCAAATATCATTAGTGAACTTTTTCCTTTTAAATACCCCATAAAAGACGAAACGCTTATATTCGGTGGTATTCTCACCAGCATGTGTATATGATCTCTGCAACATTCTGCTTCGATTATTTCTACACCTTTCCTTTTACACAATGTACTTGGAATATTCGCAACATCTGCTTTAATGTTTCCATAGATAATCTGTCTTCTGAATTTAGGTGCAAATACTAAGTGATATTTGCATTTCCATCTTGTATGTGATAATGTATTTTTATCCAATTGGACTCCTCCTTTGTTATACATAGTGCGGTTTGAGACCCACACTTATTATAACAGAGGAGTTTTCTTATGAAAATGCTAGAAGCCATTGTGGTCCACCAGCCTAGCTGGTGGTTTTTTAAAAGATTGCCCTACAAGAAAAATGATTGCAATAGGAGAATAGTATCTCCTATTGCAGTCATTTGAATTCTCCCTTATATAAATTAGAGCAGGCAATCACCTAGGAAAACAATTTTGCTGCACTTGTGATAAATCCCAAGAAAAAATTATTATTATACAGGAAGCTCAATATTTCATTTTCTTCTATCATTTTAAGTCCTTCCCGCCCTAGCTCTGTGCCACCAAGCACCGTTATGATCAGAAAGAAAATCCATACAATGAGTAACCCCTGAACAAATCCGGCCAGCAAGCCGGCTGTTTTATTTATCTGGTTTAAGATTGGAAGCTTACTGATCAGATTTAACGCTATGCTGATTACCCAGAGCAAAGCAATAATCACGATAAAGGTCAGGATAAATGCAAATGTATTGATAAAAACACTGGCCAGATAATTTCTTATATATTCCCTAAAGCTGTTAACGGCTAATGTCTTATAAATCTTGGTGTTATTGTTCTCAATCAAGGTTTTCTTGATGGATTTTGGCACCGGTAATTTTTCTATATAGGATAGCTGCTCATTCGTCTTTGTCGCTTCTTCCTCTGCAAAAGGTAATAATTTATCAACCTTGTCTATGACAAGGCCATAGAGCTTCTCATTTCCCCGCATCAAATCATTGACTGTCGGACTGATCCATGTGGTTAGAAGTAACGCAATGATCAGGGAGAATAAAGAGAATACAATTTTAATAAATCCTACTTTTCTTCCGATAAGTGCATTAACAATCAGAATTGCTAACACAACGATTAGTAACCAATTCATAGTCTTCCTCATTTCTGCGCGGTTTTTTACCGGCCGACTTATTCAACAAGCTGGATTTGCGATATTCCGTTTGCATTTACCAGGTAATACTTGTCCAACTGGTTGATCGGATAGATCGCTTCTATATTAGTATCAAAAGTATATCGGAACTTTTCTTTTCCATTTGTTTTTAAGATCAGACAGGATAAATTATCATACAGGATAATCTCTTCCCCTGATAGAAGGACCTTATCATACTCAAAATCCAACGATTGATCCAATACTTTTTTCCCTGCAAGATCATACAGCAAAATTTGCTTTGGAGCAGAATCGGTTTCATCCAATATCCAGCCAAAGTATTTTTCGTTGTAAATAATACTTTGTATCTTTTTATCCAGTGTTTCTTCCTTAAGCAACTCCGGCTTTTCCGGCATAGAAAATAGACTATATCCATTTTCCTTATAGACACATACCGTATCATTTCCCAGAAAAGCAACCTCCGGTACTATAATATCTTCAAATTCAAAACCGCCTACAAAACGATCTATCACATTCTGTCCCACTTCTCCGAAATTATAGAAGCCAATGGTACTTACCAATTTACCCGTTGTAAAGGATAGGAAACTAACCACAAGTTTTTTGCCATCATCGGATAATGCAATGTCGATGGGATAACCGGCATCCCCCACATTTGTAATAATTTCTGATAGCACACCATCTTCATTACTATCGGAAACTACTGTTCCGTCCTCATAATAGAGCTTTATGTAGCTGGTATCTCCTTCTTCCATTAATACCGCCACGACTCCCTGGGATGCGATTTCCACCTTCATTATATCATATAATGTTGTAATACTGGATACAAAACCCTTTTCATTAAAAATATGTATTAACTTATTTCCTCGATCTGCTATCACAACATATTTACCACAGGTATCTGCAATTGGATCCATCATTTCATAAGAGCCGTTCCATAACAGACTTCCGTCTTTACTGATCGCAACAGCCCCATCCCGGCTGTATTTTACCATACCGCCGGCATATCCTAAATACCCCGACGCATCCGTCTCCAATGCCTCTTCTGTTTTTATTACTTCATAGCTTTCATAACTCTTATTATAAAGAAGATACAGGTAAATACCTACAACTGCGATAATTGCAACGAGAAGCGTACCGATTATTGATTTTCTTATTTTTCGATATCTTTTTTTTCGATTGCCGTAGTCTCTTAAAGTCTGACCTTCGATTTCTTTCGCCATAGCTTACTCCCATTGTAGTGTATTTTAAAGAGATTATACCTCATTTCGATATGAATAACACCTTTTTTTTATAAAATGCATAATAATACCCATTTATTTAAAGCATAGAAAATGTTGCAAAACGGTTTTGGTTGGCCGCTCTGCAACATTTTCTATTTACCCCTTCGTTGTAA
>DOWG01000206.1:0-217 GCA_003519685.1 Lachnospiraceae bacterium | reverse complement strand
TCCTCTATATTATTAAGCTCCATGATTTTGGTAATATAGTTTGCGGAATTATATAATTTATAGCTGATTCCTGCTAAGGTATCTCCCATTTTTACCGTGTAATATTTGACTTCTTCCTGAAGCACTTCCTTGGCCGGCCCCTTCTTCGCTTTGGCGGGCTCCTTTTCCGTTTTACGATCTGCCGCTTTCTCTTCCGCTTTTTTGTTCGGTTTCTTAG
>DOWG01000207.1 GCA_003519685.1 Lachnospiraceae bacterium | reverse complement strand
TTTTTTATAATTTTTACTTTTGGGGTGAAGTATTAAATTAGCATTATTTCTTCCATGTATCCGGTGTAAAAAGCAGCAGAATCGGAAATATCTCCAGCCGCCCAATGAGCATGTCAAATGTCATAACCAGGGTTGACAAATCAGAAAAACCGCCGAAATTGCCGGTAGGACCAACTGCTTCTAATCCCGGTCCCACATTATTGATCGTAGCCGCGATCGCAGTAAATGTCGAGGTAAAATCAAAGTTATCCAAGCTGATGATGAGAAGGGAAGCGATAAAAATAAAGGTATAAGTTACAAAGTAGGTGTTAATTGAGCGCATGGTCTCATGCTGTATCTTTTTTCCTTCAAATTTTAGTACTTTAATACTGCGTTTATGAAGCAGATAGGAAAGCTCTTTTCCTATGGATTTAAACAGAATAACGATACGGGACACCTTAATTCCGCCGCCCGTACTACCGGCGCATGCGCCAATAAACATTAAGAGTACTAGGATTGTTTTCGAGAAAGTAGGCCATTGATTATAATCCAAGGTGCTATAACCGGTTGTGGTCATAATCGAGGAAACCTGGAATGCGGCATGGTGTATGGAGGAAAAGAATCCTTTGAACCCGCCTGTATTCAGGGAGACCAGGAGAATAGCGCCGGAAAAGATAAGGAAATACCAGCGAACCTCCTCAGATTTGAAGGCTGCCTTGAATTTGCGTAATAGTATTAAATAATAAAAGTTAAAATTGACACCAAAGAGAAACATAAATATGGTGATAACGGTTTGCTGATAATAGGTGTAATCGGCAAGACCGGAGTTTTTAACAGAAAATCCGCCGGTGCCGGCAGTACCAAAGGTAAGTGTCAGGGTATCAAATAAGGGCATTTTCCCAAGCAGAAGCAGAAGGATCATTAGTAATGTCATACCAAAATAAATGGTATACAGCATTTTGGAAGAAGTCTTGATTCTCGGAACCAGCTTTTCCACCGAAGGTCCCGGACTTTCTGCACGCATAAAGTGAATGTTTTCTCCTCCGGCAAGCGGCAGTATAGAGAGGATGAATACCAAGACACCCATGCCGCCGATCCAGTGACTGAAACTCCGCCAGAACAGCATACAATAAGAAAGGGCTTCCACATCACTTAGGATGCTGGAGCCGGTTGTTGTAAAGCCAGAAACAATTTCAAACAAGGCATCAATATAGGAAGGGATTTCCCTGCTTATGAAAAAGGGCAATGCACCAAATAAGCTAAGAACAATCCAGCCGAGAGCGACTGTAATGAAGCCCTCCTTGGCATAGAAATGACTGCTCGTCGGCTTAATGAGACTCATGGGAATCCCAAAGAGCAGGCACAGGCCAATGGCTATTAGGAAAGCAAAGCCGCTTTGCTCTTTGTAAATAGCGGCAACAATTAACGGAAGTACCATAAAGCCGGCTTCAAAATTCAGAATCCAGCCTATGATATGAAATATAATTAATTTGTTCATGTTAACTCCTTATCGTAAATTGTAAAGAAACCGTAACTTAAATATTTGCTTGGATCGCAGGATATTTAACCTTACAATAAGATATCACCCAGGTCATTCAACCCGGTATTGGTAGTAACAATAATTACCGTATCTCCCAGTTGAATCGTATCTTGTCCATTTGGGATGATAATTTTACCCTGCCGGTTGATACAGGATACCAATAGATTCGGTTTTAATTCCAGCTTTTCTAAAGGTACTCCAACGAATGCGGAATTGCTTTTTACGCGGAATTCCAAAGCTTCTACTTTGCTGCCGACAATCTTATACAGTGTCTCAACATTACTGCCTTTTCGGTTACTCATTGCACGGACATGCTGAATGATGCGGTCTGCAGTAATGATCTTGGGGTTAACAATAATTCCGAGAGGCATTTCTTCGATAATATCCTCGTAAGCCAGGCGGGTAATCTTGGTGAATATCTTGGCCTTCGATACTTTATTGGCATACAGGGAAAGGAGTATATTCTCTTCATCAAGATTCGTCAGAGAAGCAAAGGCATCCATTTCCTTAATTCCTTCCTCTGCCAATATATTATTATCCGAGGCATTTGCATTGATAATAAGCGCCTCCGGAAACATCTCGCTAAGCTCATTGCATCGGTCAAGGTTTTGCTCCATAATTTTGACTTTTATTCCATTGGCCAGCAGCTTGTTCGTTAAGTAAACGGCAAGGGTTCCGCCGCCGATCAACAGAGCGTTTTTAATATGATTGGAGGTGATTCCGATATGCAGAAAAAATTCTGCGGCTATCTTCGGAGAAGCAAGGAAGAAAATCTTGTCATTTGCCTTCAGAAGAAAGGTACCGGAGGGAATAAATACCTGATCTCCCCGTTCAACAGCACAGACTAATACTTTGCTGTTGAATTGGCGGTTCATACTCATGATCTTCATACCGTCAAGAATAGAATCCTTTGGTATCTGGAATTTGAGTAATTCGACCCTGCCATCAGCAAAGGTATCTATTTTTATGGCAGAAGGCAGCCGGATTAATTGAAACATCTCATTCGCTGCCTCCAGTTCTGGATTTATGGTCATAGACAGCCCCATTTCCTCCCGAATAAAATTAATTTCCTCATTATATTGAGGATTGCGTACCCTGGCGATTGTATTGCAGCTGCTCGCTTTTTTAGCAAATAAGCAGCAAAGCAGGTTTAATTCGTCTGAGCCGGTTACCGCAATTAATAAATCTGCAGTCTCAATTCCGGCCTCTAAAAGAATATGATAACTTGCGCCGTTTCCTACAATACCGATAACATCCAGGGTATCCGTTATGTAATCAATGACGGAGGCTTTATTATCAATAATAATGATATCATGTCCTTCTCGGTCAAGCTGTTCTGCAAGAGTTGATCCGACCTTGCCGCAGCCAACGATTAATATTTTCATTTGGTAATTCTATCTCCTTACTTATCAATATACTCTATAGAAAAGATTATAGCATATTCGTAGAATAAACCCAGTTAAGAAAGTGTTAAGATGATTTACAAAGTGAGTGAGAAAAAAGAACCTATCGTTTGGACAGGAAGTCCTGTCTGGCCGAAAGGTCCTTTTTCTTAATCACCGATTGCTTCTATTCTCCTCCAGGGCCGCTGCGGTTTGGAGAGTTGTCCGGAACCTGTGCATGCGTATCTTTAACAGAGTCCTTTGATGAATTTCTGCTGGAATCATGGGTCGTGTTTTTGGAAGCTTTGCCTTTAAAATTGTTATTCTTATTCTTTGCCATAGAAATCTCTCCTTTCTTTTACTGCTTCATCTTTATTATTACTAGAAAGGAAGATATTATTCAGGCCGAATGGAAGATATTAGGCCAATGTGATATTTCCCATTTTATATCTTCGGAGTGCTTTGGTATTAATTTTATATTGATACTTTTTTGCAATTTCGTTGTAGACTTTGGTAAAGCCTTCATTCTCTGCCTTAGTAATTGATTCTTTGACAGCATCATCATAGCTTTCGGCAGAGTTGTTATTGATCATGCGCACAAAATAGTAGCCGCTTTCATCCTCTAAAACTTCACTGATCGTATCATTTTCCATTTTAATGATTTTAGCTTTCAGATCATCGGAGAAGGTAGTACCGCTTTCTATGAAGCTGTCCTTGCGATATACGATATCTTTTTCCTCTTTCGGAATAAGGTCGGACCAATCCTTTGCTTTCAATGCCTTTTCATAAAAACCATTGAATTTATCAAGAGCGGCTGCTTTCTCTGCCTCCTCCATCGGGACGGTTTTGCCGTCATCGCCTTTCTTCTCTGTGGAAAGGAATACATATTCCACATCATACTGACGATATTTATCATAATCAATTCCTGCTTTAATTCCTTTATCATCGATATCTAGGGAATCGATGATTTCCTGGCGGTAGCGGCTTGCCAGGGTTGTCTTATTCATAACATTCGTTAAGTATTCTTTTGTGAAGCCGTTCTTTTTAATGACATCTTTCGATAACTGCTCGTCCAGCATGGAATTAACATTTTTCTTAACGGTTTCCTTCTCCTCCTCGGTTAAGGATAAGCCCTGGGCGACTGCTTCTCGGTACATAATTTCAGTAAGCAGGGAGGAATTTATGGCCTCCTTCATAGCCATATCGCGGGTGGTGCTTCCGGTACTTTTATCAACCACCATGTCCCAATACTGCCCGCCAAGCATCTGGTTATAGTAATCATATGCAGATTCTACTCCATAGAAATAGTAAGCCAGATCCTCCATATAATACTTGTCATCGTCAATGGTGAGGATGACTCTTTTATATAGTTGGTCAAATAGAAGGGAACCAACCAGAGCAACAACCAATACGATGGATGAAATGATCCATATGATAGGATTAATTCTTTTCTTTTCTTTCTTCTCCTGCTTTGGATATTTAATTGTCTTCTTTGAATTATTCACTTATCTACTACCTCCATTGTAATATCTCTCGTAATCAATTTTAAACTTTTCTGGCTATAAGTCAACTAAAAAGTAACAGTTCACAAAATATCCTTAGATCCGGTATGGTGTATTGCCAATCTGTAAAAATATGCTATAATGTTGTTACTATTCACACCCACCATGTATACCATGTTATGATTTCGGCAAATGTATCCGAATTCGGAGACGCTTTCGCTTAGTAGCATTACGTAGCGGTACATAAGGCTCCGAAATACGGAGCCAAAGTACCCACGAAT
>DOWG01000166.1:182-2859 GCA_003519685.1 Lachnospiraceae bacterium | reverse complement strand
CCTCCTTCACTATTATAAAGAAGTGTATATTTCTTATAATCCTCGAATCCTAATATACCATTCTCAAAATTTATTATTTTATTCTCATCTAAATCAATTTCGCCAAAATGTTTCGTTTTGATTCGCATGATTTTCATCCTTTCTTTATAGGATATTCCTAACTCTCTTTGAAGTAATAATTCAAGAGTTTCAGGGCCGCTTATATTACATCCGTAGAAGTTCCTATATTCGATACTTTATCTCAAGAAATCCAGCAAGGTATTCTGTACCGCTCTGGATGCAGCATATAAGGAGGCCTTGTAAACAACATCTGCGGATCCATATTTAATAATCGTTTCTTCCAAATCCACTTCTTCATTTCTCGACATCAGATCCTCGAAATCCGATTTTTGGCTTCCCAACCGGTCCTCCGTCAATTCCAACCTTACATACCGGCTGCCCAGATCTGCCAAGGCCGTATTTACCCGGTCCTTTTCGTTGTAAGAAGTGGTGATTCCGTTTGAAAAAGCATCCTGCATTACTTCCTTCTTCAATACCCATTCGGTGTCCAGCTGCTCCAGCATCTTTTCATATTTGGCACGGTCGTCCGTTGTTAAACTCGTATCTTTTAAGCGTTCCTTTACCTGTGCAATCTTATTCTCTGACGCAACAACATCATTCACCGCATTCAGGATTTCGTCAATATCTCTTCCCATCTTATGGGCAAACGCCTCGGTACCTTCCGTATTCACGGTAAGCTTTTGATTATAATTCACTTCATACTGAATTTCCTGCTTTATCTCCGGACGGGTAAAGGTGATTTCCTCCGGCTTTCCCGGATTCTGTATACAGTCAAAATAGTGCTCCGGTTTTAGATCGCCTTCCTTAAAGCTGCTTTTCGTATAGCTTATGTCAATTTGATCCGCATTCTTTAGCCCTTGATAAATATTTTCTCCCAGAATCAATTCTCCGGTTTCCGATATATAATGAATTTCGTCCGGATCAGGCTCATATGGATTATTCGCGGAATCCGTTATGGATATTACCTTGATTGCACCGGATAAATCCACCGGAGCGTCTCCCTTTGATTTAATATAATTTAATTCTGCCGGAGGCAGGGCGGAAGCATCCAGTGTATCATAAGACAGCTGAATCCTATGATATTCCACCAATCGCGGTGCAGTATCAAAAGTCGCGCCGTCATCGAAATCTTTCATCTCATAACTGCCTGCAACTGCTCTTCCGAATTCAATCTGATTCCCGGCTGTTTTCTCGGTGATTCGATAGGTTAAGTCCTTTTTTTTGTCAAAAAGCAACGAGCTGTCCGTTTTGTAGCCGGTAAAAACATATCTTCCTGCATAGCTTGAATTACCTTCATGGTAAATTTGTGTCTTCAGCTGCTCCAGGTTTTGAACAATGTCCGAACGATCGGAAGGCTGCAGCTGGTCACTGCTGCCTTGCACACAATACGTATTGATATCGTGTAGAAGACCATGCACCGTGGTAAGTGCCGTCTCGGTAATATCCATCCAGGCCTTGGCATCCGGAATATTTTTGTCATGGTATTGTTCCACTTCCGCTAAGTTCGTCCGAAGCTTCAATGCCCTTACTGCAATAATCGGATCCTCGGATGGTCTCTGAATCTTCTTACTGGTAGAATACTGCTGCTCCAGTTTTGACATAGATAGTCTATTCTTGTTGATATTGCTCATCATATTATTCGTCATCATTTTATTGGTTATTCTCATAATAATAATCATGCCTTTCNNCTCCGTTATACACCCATCTCATTGATGAGTTTATTATAGATTTCGTCCATGACCGATATTACCTTTGCCGATAAATTATAAGCATTCTGATAACGAATCAAGCTCATTGCTTCTTCATCGACATCAGCACCGGATACCGAAAGGCGCTGATTGCTAATGGAATTTTTTATATTCTCCTGCGCGTCGGAAAATCTCACCGATTTATTGGTATCTGTTCCAATCTCAGCGATAAGACTTTGGAAGAAGCCTTCCGTGGTGCCCTGAATAAATATTTTTTTATCTTTCAGCGCAAGCAGTTCTTCCGCGATGTCATTATTCTCCACTCCATTGATTACATCCGTCGCCGCGGCTATTTTATCCGGATCCCTTATAATGCTGCTGTTCACGGCAAAGTTTTCAGCCGTCAATAAATAATAGGAGCCGTAGAACGGGTCCTCCGGCGCAACCTTCTGATAGAAGCTGCCGGTCCGCGAGGTAAAAGTATCAAAATCATAGCCGCTATAATCTCCTGAGGATTCTAATGGTCCGAATGCATAATCTCTTCCGCTTACTTTATCCACCGCGGTAAAGAAATCCATTCCCGGCTCATTATCCAGATCCTTGCCTTTCCGATGAATCTGNNTTAAATGCATTCGCATAGGTACGGACCAATTCATTCATTTTACCCAGATAGTAGGGAATTCCTTTATAAGAGATACTGCTTCCTATGGAAATCGATTTGTCCTTCAAATTATCCAATACGGCCGGATCTAACGCTTTATCCAGTTCAAAGGTATATACAAAATTACCGGAAGCGTCTTTTTCTACTTTAAAACCGGTATAGTTATAGGTCTTATTATGAATGGTAAGGATGCCTTGCTCCGGGATATTGAGTTTTTCAATCGAATTGATATTGGCACCGGTTATCTTAATGTGTGTGACCTCTTTTT
>DOWG01000166.1:0-147 GCA_003519685.1 Lachnospiraceae bacterium | reverse complement strand
GCTGTTCGTATTAAAGGACTGCCCATTTGCCCAGTAGATATCATATAAGCCCTTGACATCATTCTGATTTATTTTCTGCTCTCTGGGAACTGCCTTCAGCGTATTATAAGTAATCCCATCCACCAGAGTTTGTCCATCGATTTTTAC
>DOWG01000252.1:2451-2627 GCA_003519685.1 Lachnospiraceae bacterium | reverse complement strand
GAATCTAAAATTTCTCTTCCGATAACCTGCTCAATTATCATATTCTTCATATGTCATCCATCCTTTCCTTATGCCCATACTATTTTAGTTACTGTTCACACCCTAGGCAAAGTCTATAATATAATAAAAGCGTAATGAGCATATGCAAGTTTACTTGCAATATGCGATCGGAGCTA
>DOWG01000252.1:0-2444 GCA_003519685.1 Lachnospiraceae bacterium | reverse complement strand
AGCATGGTATACATGTCGGGTGTGAATAGTAACCTATTTTGGCATTCTTCTTTTCTATTATTTACAAGTAAATGAAATATATTCTTATAATAAACTATGGTAAATCTGTCCTGTTCTTACAGTATAACATAGTGTATAAAAAAATGTGTGATTTCGTCACATTCCTAACCGAATTAAAGTCCGATCTGCTGCTTATGAATAAGAGTTTGCCTTGGAAAACTCTCGCGCTGAGCACGTTCTGCCATAGGCAGATAAATACCTTACGCGCGAGTACGCATGCTTAGCGGAGCGCTTTTTATCGTATAGGACGCAATTTCCTATACGATAAAAATTACAACATGATATACATGCTTAATATCATAAGTCATTTTAAGATTTTGGTATGAATAGGGCCGAATATATATGCAATCCTACTCATGTTCATGGTTTTTATCTGACTTATGACTATTATCTTATATTAAATTTTGATTTGAGGGTCAAAAGCCTTCCTAACAAATCGTCTTCATCAATTTGCACAAATCAAGGAAAAACTTTAAGTAATCGGAAACAATAGTTTAATGAGCAACTGTTTGAAGTCGTTGGTACTGTACCATTACGCACTTCGTCCAAGCGCTGCGTTTTTTGCAATGCTTTGTGGGACAACGTGTTGCGAATGGAATTTGCCTCCTATTACTTATCAATGTATAAATTNNAAATCGGCTTTTGACACTTAAACCGTTACAGTTCACACCCCTCGCAAAGTCTATAATATGAATGATTTCGACAAATGATATCCGATAAGGAGTATTTGCCAGCTTAAGCGAAAGCGTCTCCGATTCGGATACATTTGACGAAATCATAACATGGTATGCATAGTGGGTGTGAATAGTAACCTTAAATCAATTTTGATTAAATTTCAGGAACATATTGGATTGTTATGAACCGAAAAAATTGTTATACTATTGGAGGAATAGAAATATTGTGCAGAGAGGAGAACATATGAGTAAAACATTTGATAAATTACAGCCCTATTTAGATAAAACGATGGCCTTACAGACAGCCCGGACGCTGTTCGAATGGGATGACGAAACTGCTGCGCCCTATGAAGCAGCCAATTATACCTCAAAAGTAATCGGAATTCTTTCCAATGAATACAGGAACAGTCTTATTAATGATGACGTAAGAAAACTTTTGAAAAGACTGCAGGAGGATAAGGAGCAGGCAGAACTTTCCGTTAAGGAAAAAGCCATCGTGAGGGAGCTTGGAAGGACATACGAGCAGCTGGAAAGTATACCGCCGGAGGAATACCGTGCTTTTAATGAGCTTGCCTCCAAATCCTGCCGGACCTGGGCAAAAGCAAAAAAGGATAACAAATTCGAAGACTTTGCCTCTGTTTTAAAGGAAATCATCGACTATAAGAAGAGATTTGCCGGCTACCGTGCGAAAAAAGGTAAGAAGCCCTATGAAGCATTGCTAAGTGACTTTGAAGAAAGCTTCGGTATAAAAGAACTGGATATCTTCTTCGAAAAGGTGAAAAAAGAACTCATTCCTCTTCTAAAGGAGGTCGGCGCTAAGGCAGATACCATCGATAAAAGTTATAATTTTCTGAATTATGATATCGAAAAGCAAAAAGAATTTTGCAAATACTTAAGCGGCTATCTTGGATTTGATTTTAACCGCGGTGTCATTGCAGAAAGTGCCCATCCATTCACCACCCAGCTGCATAATCACGATGTTCGGATCACCGACCGGTATATCGAAGATAACCTGGAAAGCGCTATGTTTTCCATTATCCATGAAACCGGCCATGCCATCTATGAGATGAACATTGATGACTCCCTTACCCTGACCTTGGTCGGCGGCGGAACCTCCATGGGGATGCACGAATCCCAGTCCCGCTTCTTTGAAAATAATATCGGACGAAGCAGAGAATTCTGGGTACCCCTCTACGATAAGTTGGTAGCTACCTATCCGGAGCAGTTAACAAATATTTCTCTGGATCATTTTATCAGAGGAATCAATAAAGCCGCACCAAGCTTAGTCCGCACGGAGGCCGACGAGCTCTCCTACCCGCTTCATATTCTTATCCGTTATGAAATCGAAAAAATGATTTTTAACGATGAGGTTACGGTTGATGATTTACCCAAGGTATGGAATGAGAAATATCAGGAGTATATGGGAATCACGCCTTCGGATGATACCTCCGGCATTTTGCAGGATACCCACTGGTCCCTTGGTGAATTCGGTTACTTCCCCTCCTATGCCATCGGATCTGCGGTTGCCGCCCAGATCTATAACCACATGCTGGATGTTATGCCTTTGAAGGATTATCTGGAGGATGGTAATCTAACTCCGATCCGGGAGTATCTAAAGGATACGGTGCATAAATACGGAGCAACAAAGAATACCAACCAGATCTTAAAGGATATGACCGGCGAAGAGTTTAACGCTGATTACTATATTAA
>DOWG01000321.1 GCA_003519685.1 Lachnospiraceae bacterium | reverse complement strand
ATAAGGACAATAAAGTTATTGCTGTTTTTACTGCTTTTTCTCAAGATCATAGCCAGCGGGTAAGCAAGCAATAAGCATATAACCGTGCTGATAATGGATAGCTCAAGAGCCAGAAGCAGTGCTTTCTGATTGATGGGATCAGTTATTAATGCGATATTATCAAGGGTAAAATGGTTATTCTTATCGCTCAAGCCATAATATAAGATCATGAGCAAAGGGATGATGATAAAACCTGTCATCCATATAATATAGGGGAGGGATAACAGTTTCATGTGATTGGATTTCCCTATCTTTGGTGCATGGTCACGATCCTTCTCTGATTTGTGATGCCTTCTATTTGTGACAGGCGAATTGGCCTGTTGATTCGTCATATTATTTTTAAAGTTAAATAGAATATTCAATTGGACTCATCTCCTACATAAAATATTGATTATTCTTCCAGTTCAACTGCTTCTTCATCTTCGGAAGCAGGTTTATGCATGATTTGAATATCGAAGGGATCTACTTTCATACCGACTTCACTTCCTACCGGGAACAGATCCGTAGAATGCACAAGCCATTCATGACCATTTGCCATAACATCCATCTCATAATGGACACCCTTAAAGATAAGGGAAGTAACACGGCCTGTAATGATTCCTTCTTCCGGTTTTACAAGATCAATATCTTCCGGACGGATTA
Organism: Lachnospiraceae bacterium; assembly: GCA_003519685.1. Lineage (GTDB taxonomy): Bacteria > Bacillota > Clostridia > Lachnospirales > Lachnospiraceae > Mobilitalea. The sequence continues at coordinate 4,306 of DOWG01000321.1, read as the reverse complement.
CAACGTCTACCGGTTTGTTTCTTCCGAAACCGGTATCGACGCAAGGAAAATTGGTTCCCAGAATGTTGACTAATTTATCCTCTACCATCGTGGATGCAATGATATTACTGTCACCGATAAAGTCAGCAACGAAAGCATTCTTCGGTTCATTGTAGATATCCTCCGGAGTTCCNNATCTGCTGGATATACCCCTGGTTCATGACGACGATGGTGTCGGACATGGTGAGGGCTTCCTCCTGGTCATGGGTTACATAGATAAAGGTAATACCAAGCTCATTCTTTAAACGAATCAGCTCATACTGCATATCCTGCCGAAGCTTCAGATCCAGAGCGCCAAGCGGTTCATCCAGCAGAAGCACCTTTGGCTCATTAACGATCGCGCGCGCAATCGCGATACGCTGCTGCTGCCCGCCGCTTAAGGAATCCGGCATACGATCTTCAAAGCCCTCCAGATTAACAAGCTTTAGTGCATATTTGATTTTATCCTGAATATAGCTTTTGCTCTTTTTCTTGATTTTTAAGCCAAATGCAATATTATCTGCAATCGTCATATGGTTAAACAGAGCATATTTTTGAAAAACGGTGTTTAACTGGCGTTCATTTGGTGAAAGTGTGGTGATATCCTTTCCTTCAAAAATAACCTTTCCCTGATTCGGAGTCTCGAAGCCGCCGATGATGCGCAGGGTAGTGGTCTTTCCGCAACCGGAAGGACCAAGCAGGGTTAGAAATTCATTTTCACGAATATATAAATTCAGTTCATCCAAAACGACAGTATCGCCGTAGGACTTTGAAATATTTACCAAGTTAATTAATTTGTTATCTGTCATGATGAATCCCCCTTTTCATATTAAAAACTGGGTGGTGTAGAAACCCACAAAAGGACTGCTCCGGTTTTCTCGGAGGCGGTAATATAATGTTGTTTGTTCGCGGTGAAATAAAAGGATTCGCCTTTCTTTACCTTATGCGTCCGGTTTCCAATGTTGAGCGTAATGCTGCCGCTAAGTACATAACCGAATTCTTCTCCCTCGTGAGGATTATCCGGGTAGGTGGATCCGCCGGCATCCAGAGTCAGCAGGATAGGTTCCATGATATTCTTCTGGGCATTGGGTATGATCCATTTCACTTCATTTTTTAATTCCGAATCATATTTTTCAAAATAGTCATTCTTTTTAAAGACAACCTGTTCCGCAGTAGTTCCGCTAAAAAATTCTTCCAGGTTTGTGCCAAGACATTGAAGGATATCGACCAGGGTGGCTATGGAAGGAGATGCTAAGTCCCGTTCCAATTGGGAGATAAAGCCTTTGGAAAGCTCGGCCCTGTCCGCGAGTTCTTCCTGCGTTAGACTCTTTTGAATACGCAATTCTCTGATCTTACTACCAATATTCATAAGGCAAGTGTTTCCTTTCAAAATCTTACTGACAATAAACTTTAAGTTTAGTTTAACTAAACGAACAGCAATATTCATTATACTTATATTTTCCCTCTTGTCAATGGATTTTATATAATTAATTTAATTTCCGTTGAATTTATTTATTTTTACCGGATTTGGTTTGTTTTTGTGTCGAGTTTTTAGAAATTATAGATGACGGAGCCAAAAAAAGAATGCTCGATCGGCAATTCCTGCGATTAGCATTCTCTTTCTTACCATATTTTAAACTTGATATGAGTGTCAAAAGCCAATTTATAAAATCGACTTCAAACAGTTGCGCATTAAAATATTGTTTCCTATTACTCAAGTTTTTCTTTGATTTGTGCAAATTGATGAAGACGATTTGCTAGGAAGGCTTTTGACATTCATATCAAGTTTGTTCCGGCAAATGAAATATTTTTAACGAGAATATCAGTTTTTCTGTTCGTCTTCTTTACGATAGAAATCCTTGATACGGTCCATCCGGGAGGTCATTCCGATAAAAAGATAATCCACTAAAGTGATCGCTACCATTGATTCCACAACAACTACGGCTCTTGGTACAATTACCGGATCATGGCGGCCATGAATTTCGATTTCTATATTTTCGTTCTTCTTATTAACCGTATGCTGTGTTCCGGAGATGGAAGGGGTGGGCTTTATCGCGGCTCGGAGAAGAATTGCGGAGCCGTCACTGATGCCGCCGGATATTCCGCCGGCATGATTGCTGGATTTTTGAATGGAGCCTTCCGCATCGTAATAAAAACCATCATTATTCTCCATACCGGTCCCGGCAGCGGCCCGGAAACCATCACCGATTTCTACTCCTTTTACAGCGCCTATGGACATAACCGCGTGAGCGAGTACGGCATCCAGTTTGTCAAATACCGGTTCACCTATGCCGGCAGGCATTCCCTGAACAATACATTCAACAATTCCGCCGGCGGAATTCTTTCCTTCCATCAGCTCCGACAGGTATGCTTCCGCCTTTTTTGAAGCGTTAAGATCCGGCATATAGAGAGGACTTAATTTTGCCTGCTCAAGCGATATCGTTTGCTCTTGAACGGAGATGGGACCAATGGATTTGGTATAAGCATGGACATGGATTCCCAGCTCGTTCAAAATAGTGCAGGCAATTGCTCCTGCCGCAACCCTTCCGATGGTTTCTCTTCCGGAGGAACGCCCCCCGCCCCGGTAATCGCGGAAACCATATTTCTGATCAAAGGTATAATCTGCATGACCGGGACGATAGTAGTTTGCAATCTCGGAATAGTCCTTGGAATGGTGATTCTCATTATAAACGATCATAGAGATCGGTGTTCCGGTAGTACATCCTTCAAAAACACCGGACTGAATGATTACCTTATCCTCTTCCTTTCTGGGAGTAGCATAGAGCGTCTGCCCGGGTTTCCTTCGGTCCAAATAAGGCTGGATCATAGATTCATTTAGGAAAAGACCGGCAGGACATCCATCCACCACGACCCCAATTCCTGTTCCATGGGATTCCCCCCAGCTGGAGATTCTGAAAATATTACCATATACAGAGCCTGACATGTTCTTCACCTCTTTATTGATGTTACTATTCATACCCCAGCAAAGTCTATAATATGATTTCTACAAATGATATCCGATAAGGAGTATTTGCATTCGTCGGTNNAAATCATAACATGGTATACATGTTGGGTATGAACAGTAACATCTATCCTTTATTCCTAGTATATTAGAAAAACAGATTACTTTCAATATTTTTAAAACATTTGTATTTTATGGTTCATATATTAAAATGATAACATGAAATGAGGCTGTATATGAAACAGAAGTTCTATTTGTCCGGAGACAATTCCGGATTTCCATATGAGAATAACAAAAGCGAACCAACCACGGATAGAGAGGAATTCGTAAGAAAAGTAGAAGGAAAGGATGATGATTTGGTTATTGAAGATAACACAATTTATGAAATAGATCGGGAATGCTATGAGAGATTACGGAGACAGAAAAGAAGAAAATAAAGTGAGTTGGCTAATGCCAACTCACTTTATTAAGGAATTTGTGTTTTACTTAAGCGTCGGCTTTTAGAAAAAGCCTCTTCCGCCACCACAACAGCAGCAGAGGATGAGGATTATAAAGATAATCCCTGTGCAATCTTCGCCGCCTCCTAAGAATCCGCCATCACCACAACCGTCGCGTCCGCCTAAAAAACCTCTGCCGCCACCACAGCAGCATAATAGAAGAATAAGGATTAGTATAAAACTGCAGTCGTTCCTATCATGGTCGCAATGTGTTGCTGCTAAATCACTCATTATAATTCCTCCTAATTATAATTACACTGTATCATATGTTGAAAGGCTTGACTGATTTCCTGTTTTAAAAAATTATTTGAACATTTTATGTAGACTATCGGATGAATTTGTTCTAATACCGGGGACCTGTGTATATTGGTAAAGCTTTCAGAATAGGATAATACAAAAGATTTTGGAGTTAAGGCATGGAGGAAAAACAGAAAAAAATTCAGGTTATCATCCATTGTAAAGAATATGAAAAGAGGCAGCGTAGTCTGGAAAACATCGGACATATTAAATATAAGCTTCCGATGATTGATGCTTATGTCGTTGAAATTGAGGAAGCGAAGCTGGAAGTAATAAAATCTTTGGATGGACTAATTAGCGTAGAGATGGATACCCATATTACAGCTCAAATGAACCGGGTAAATGAGATTATTGAAAGTTCCTGGGCACATGAGCGTAATATTACGGGAAAGGGCGTAGGGGTTGCAATCGTTGATACCGGTATCAGCCTTCATAAGGATTTTGCCGGGGAGGAGAACCGGGTTATTGCATTTAAGGATTTTATAAATAAATTGCCGGATCCGTACGACGACAACGGCCACGGAACGCATGT
>DOWG01000110.1 GCA_003519685.1 Lachnospiraceae bacterium | reverse complement strand
TATATATGATTGGAAATTCACATATTGATCCGGTGTGGTTTTGGAACTGGGATGAAGGGATGCAGGAGGTCAAGGCAACCTTTGCATCGGTTTTAGATCGAATGAAGGAATATGAGGAATTTAAATTTACCTCTACCTCCACTGCATTTTTTGAATGGATAGAGAAGACAGTCCCAACCATGTTTGAAGAGATTAAACAGAGAGTGGCAGANNCGCCAAGGGCTGTATGGGCAGCGTTATCTTAAGGAAACGTTCGGCAAGATTAGTAAAACAGGCTCCAATGTCGATAGCTTTGGTCATGGATCCAATCTGCCGCAGTTTTTAAAAAAAAGTGGAATGGATAACTATGTGTTTATGAGACCAAGACTGGATAACCCTGTGTTCGTATGGGAAAGTGCTGACAAAAGCAGTGTCAATGCCATCACTTTACCAGGCGAATATACCACCTGGTTCTATGATGCAACGAAGAAGAATATCGAGGATACCCTTGCTGCAATGAAGGATTATGATAAGATGCCCTGCTGCTACGGTGTTGGGAATCATGGCGGCGGACCAACGAAGGAAAACATCGAAAGCATNNCTTCCTCTTCAGAAGAAAAAGCAGCCCTTTGAGAAAATTAATCCAGGCTGCTATGCAATGGATTCAGAATTAAAAAAAGCAAACCGTCTTAGTGAGACAAGATTACAGCAGGCAGATATGCTACTATCGATTGGAGCGGCTGCCACCGGTAATTGGCTTAAGGAAGCAGGTAAAATGAAGGAGTTATGGAAGCTTCTTCTATTCAATCAGTTCCACGATACCTTGGGAGGAACCGCGATTAAGGAAGCGCGAGATGAAGCAATCATGCAGTTTGGAACGGTGAGTGCTAATTGCGGTGCATTAAAAGCGGTTGCGATGCAGTCGATTGTTAACGAAGTGGATACCACCGGCAGCGGTTTCCCTCTTTTTCTCTTTAACTCCGACGGTAAAGAATTCTGTGGATTTGTCACGATTGAATTAAACTGGTTCTGTAAGCATCCATTGAAGCTTCTGGATCCGCAGGGAAAGGAGGTCCCTTATCAAAGGGTGCATACGAAAGCAAAGGTGCGTAACTATAATCTGGGTGGAAGAAGAAATATCGTATTCCATGCGACCATTCCTCCCTGTGGTTACAGCATATATCGGCTGCTTATTGAAGAACCATTCCTATGCTACAACAATGAAATGGAACTGGATCATACGGATTCCTATCTCATGGAAAATGAATATATCAAAGTTACCTTTGATAAAGAGACCGGCTTCTTAAACTCTCTATTCGAGAAAAAAACCGGGTATGAAAGTATCAAAAGACCGGTTTCCTTGCAGGTTTGGAAGGATGAAAGGGACACTTGGGGTAATATTCAGGAAAGGCATTATGAAGATACTGGAGAAACCTTTCGTTTGCTTTCCATTGAAAAAGTGGAAAGCGGTAAAATAAGGGAATGCATTCGTGCTATCTATGAGCATGAAGGCAGCCGATTGGAGCAGCGTTATTATCTTTATGCAGGAGAAAAGGAAATCGTTGTGGAAAATGTACTCTATTGGGATAAGGATTGGCATACGTTGAAATTTGAATATCCGCTCGAAATAGCAAAACCCCTGACAAGAGCAGAGGGTTCTTATGAGATCATCGAAAGAGAAATCCAGGACGAGGATGAATATTATATGCACCGTTTCTTAGATGTTACAGAAAAGGGCAGGGAAGGGCTGGCGATCGCCAATGATAGTAAGTATTCTTTCAGTTTTAGCAAGAGGTCTCTTCTTATAACCGTAGCCAGAAGCGCAATGTATGCCCAAGGGTATGGTAAGAATTGGTACAACCCACTGGAAAGTTATGAATTCGCTGATATTGGTAAGCAGTCGTTTACTTTCGTCCTTAGACCCCATAAAGAGACGCTGCCGGCTGCAGAGCTTTACCGAATGGCCCGCAGGGGGAATGGCTCCTTTGACTATCTTGCAGATAATTGCCATAGTGGAAAGGAACGAAGAACCGCCTTTTCCATGGCTTCCACCGATCAACCGGAGGTAGCAATTATGGCAGTTAAGAAAGCGGAGGATGATGAGGATTATATTGTGCGAATCTTAGAGCAGAGCGGAAAAGATCAATCTTATTGCCTGAACTTTCTGGGAGTAAACTATAACCTTTCCATTGGCCGTAATGAGATTCAAACCTTAAAAATTAATCCAATGTCTAAAGTGATAAAGCAGGTTAATTTACTGGAATTTGAGTAAATTTATGTATGAATTAATAAAAACGTATGTGAGCAATGCGATCGGAGCAAAAGATCATGAACTTGTTTTTTGTTCATGATATAACATGGTTATTATCAGTAAAGAAATCATCCGATCCGATTATTTAAGGTGAGAAGGTTACAATTACTATCATAGAAGTCGGAATAATTATGACCGCGTTGAATTGATTCATGAAAAGTAAGAAAGTGAGGTAAGCAGATTGGAGAAAAAGTATAAGTATCAGGACGAAAGCTTAAGTTTTAAAGAACGTGCAGAGGATATGGTTGCCCATATGACGGTAGAAGAGTGTGCCGGTCAGATGCTATTTAACAGTGCCAAGATAGAACGCTTGGGAGTTGAGTTCTATAATTGGTGGAATGAGGCGCTGCACGGTGTGGCAAGAGCAGGTATGGCCACAGTGTTTCCACAGGCAATCGGCTTGGCGGCAACCTTTGATGATGAATTACTTGAGAAGGTTGCGGATGTAATCGCTGCGGAGGGGCGTGCAAAATATAATGCATACCAGAAGCAGAAAGATTACGGCATCTATAAAGGCATCACCTTCTGGTCTCCGAATGTCAATATATTCCGTGATCCTAGATGGGGCAGAGGTCAGGAAACCTATGGCGAGGATCCGTATTTAACCTCGAAACTAGGGGTGGCCTTTGTGAAAGGCTTACAAGGAAAGGACGAGAAGTATTTAAAGACGGCAGCCTGTGCTAAGCATTATGCAGTACATAGCGGTCCGGAGAAATCACGTCATGAATTTAATGCGGTTGCCACGCAGCAGGATATGGAAGAAACCTATCTGCCTGCCTTTAAGGCATTGGTGGATTGCGGTGTGGAAGGTGTTATGGGTGCATATAACCGGACCAATGGAGAGCCTTGCTGTGGAAGTAAGACACTGCTAAAGGAGTTATTAAGAGAAAAGTGGGGCTTTGACGGTTATGTTACCTCCGACTGCTGGGCGATTTCCGATTTTCATCTACATCATAAAGAAACCAGTACGCCTACGGAATCCGTAGCCCTGGCTTTGGAAAATGGCTGCGACTTAAATTGCGGGAATATGTATGCCTATCTGTTGCAGGCATTACAGGAGGGTAAAATAACCGAGGAACAAATTCGGACATCCGCAAAACGTCTGATTACCACCCGAATGAAGCTAGGTATGTTTGATGAAAAGACACCTTTCGATGATATTCCTTACGATATCGTTGATTGTGAGGAGCATCGTGCCCTGAATCTGGATGTGGCAAGAAAATCCTTAGTTCTGCTAAAGAACAACGGAATACTTCCGCTGGACAAGGCAAAGATACAAAATATTGCGGTCATGGGTCCGAATGCGAATTCTATCATTGCTCTGGAGGGTAATTATCATGGCACAGCGAATCAGTATCACACCGTACTGGAGGCAATTCGGAAGGAGCTTCCGAATGCAAGAGTTAACTACTCCGAGGGATGCCATTTGTTTGAGTATAAATTAGAAGATCCGGGCTATGCAGGGGATCGTCTTGGTGAGGTTAAGACTCAGGTTGATCTGGCGGATGTCGTGGTCGTTGTAACCGGTCTTGACGAAACCCTCGAGGGTGAGGAAATGGTCGGAAAAGATATCTCCGGAGATAAGGATACGTTACTGCTGCCGCAATGTCAGAGAGACTTGATTCGTACCGCCTGTGAAAGGAATAAGCCGGTAATCCTTGTGAATATGACCGGAAGTGCGATTGATTTTGAGTATGGCAATGAGCATGCCGATGCTATCCTACAAGCATGGTATCCGGGTGCTATGGGAGGTAAAGCGATTGCCGACTTAATCTTTGGTAACTACAGTCCATCTGGACGGCTTCCGGTAACCTTCTATCGGGAGGATAATCCGCTTCCTGATTTTGAGGATTACTCCATGGAGGGTAGAACCTACAAATTTATCAAAGAGGAGCCATTGTTCCCGTTCGGTTATGGGTTAAGTTATACAAAATTCTCCTACGTTGATCTTACGCTGGATAACACTAAGCTACAGCCCGGGCAGGAGGTAACCGGAACGGTAACGGTTAAGAATATCGGGAATCGTCAGGGAGATGAAATCGTTCAAATTTATCTTAAGGATGAGGAAGCAAGTGTAAGGGTACCAAATCATAAACTATGCTTCATTAAACGTGTTTCTTTAAACCCGGGAGAAGAGGTTAAGGTAGATTTTACCATTGCTGCGGAGCAATTTATGATCATAAAAGAAGACGGTGTTAAGGAATATGAACCTGGCACCTTTACCATATCTGCAGGAGGATGCCAGCCGGATAATTATAGTGAAGCTTTAAGCGGTTCCGAAACGATTTGCTGCAAGGTAGTG
>DOWG01000107.1:651-8936 GCA_003519685.1 Lachnospiraceae bacterium | reverse complement strand
CCGATCAGTTTACTGATGCTGTGTTTCTCCATATATTCGGACATATCAACACGGATGATGGAATTTTCGCTTCCAAACATTGCCTCCGCAAGTGCTTTGGAGAGCTCTGTCTTACCGACACCGGTCGGTCCTAAGAACAGGAAGGAACCAATCGGACGGTTAGGATCCTTTAATCCGACTCTGCCCCGCCGGATCGCCTTAGCGACCGCAGCTACCGCTTCTTCCTGTCCAACGACTCTTTCATGCAGTATATTCTCTAAGTTCTGCAGGCGCTGTGCTTCCTCCTCCTGCAGCTTACGAACCGGTATCTTGGTCCAGCTGGATATAATATCCGCAATTTCATTTTCACTGACAACCAGCTGTTTCTCCTGCTTGCTCTTCTCGTCAAGAAGTTTTTCTTTCTCCAGTTCCTCCTGCGCCGTCTCCTGCTGCTTCTTTATCTCTCCGGCTCTTTCATAAGCCTCCTGCTTGATTGCTTTCTCCTTCTCTTCCTCAAGCCGTCTTATCTTTTCTTCCAGCTCCTTAATCCGGGGAGAAGAGGTAAATGCACTTAACCGCACCTTCGAAGCCGCCTCATCCATCAAATCGATTGCTTTATCCGGCAAATAACGGTCATTAATATAGCGGGAGGACAGCTTCACCGATGCCTCCAAAGCGCTGTCCGTAATCCGGACCTTATGATGTGCCTCATATTTATCCCGTAAACCGAACAGAATCTGAATTGCTTCACTTTCGGAGGGTTCCTCCACCACGACCGGCTGAAATCTCCGCTCCAGTGCAGCATCCTTCTCAATGTATTTACGATATTCCTCTCTGGTTGTTGCACCGATGATCTGCAGCTCCCCGCGGGCTAAGGAAGGCTTTAAAATATTCGAAGCATCAATTGCGCCTTCCGCACCGCCGGCACCGATGATCGTGTGGATCTCGTCAATAAAGAGCAGCACATTGCCGTTTTCTATTACCTCATTGATTACCTTCTTAATTCTTTCTTCAAATTCCCCCCGGTATTTGGAACCCGCTACCATACCGGATAAATCCAGGGTAACTACACGCTTTTCCTTAATCGTATCCGGAATATTTCCTTCGATTATCTTTAACGCAAGTCCTTCCGCAATTGCTGTTTTACCAACACCGGGCTCGCCGATCAGGCAGGGATTATTCTTCGTTCTGCGGCTTAATATCTGAACCACTCTCTGAATTTCTGTCTCTCTGCCGATGACCGGATCCAGCTTTCCTTCCCTTGCATACTCGGTCAAATCACGGCTGTATTGATCTAAGGTCGGAGTAGCGGATGCTTTCCCTCTGCCTTTGTTTTTTCCTGCGGCATATTCATTCTTGGCGGTACTGACATCAATTCCGGAAGCGGCCAAAATATCAATATAGACCTTCTGTATATTCACACCAAGGGTATTTAAAAGACGAATTGCTATGCAATCCGGTTCCTTAATCAGAGCAATTAAAATATGTTCGGTGCCTACCAAAGTCGCCATCAGCCTTGCGGCTTCTTTGTAGCTCTGCTCCAGAATCCGTTTCGCGCGCGGTGTAAAATTACCGCCGTCCATCATTTCCACGCCATTGCTGGGTGCAATCAGTTGATTCACTAATTCCAAGACTTTTTCTACACTGACACCGTTCTCCGCTAAAACCTTCCTGGCAACACCATCCACCTGGAGCAAACCAATCAGCAGGTGTTCCGTGCCAATATAGTTGTGAGATAGCCGGAATGCAGATTCCCTTGCTAAATTGATTGCATTCCTGGCATTCTCCGTAAATTTATCATACATCATAGGGTATCCTCCATTCTAATTTCAGAGCGCTCTTCCTCTATATAATTGTAGGTAATTCATTCCTAATATATTCCGCCCTTACCTGGTCCCTTGTCATACTTCCCACATTTTTACCAAGGGTCCATTGAAGACTGCCGGGCTGAACTCCCATCATTAATTTATGAATATTAAATTCGCGGTCAAACTTAATTAATTCGCAGTCCATACCAAATTTCAACTGGGACAGCAGCGTCATCGCATCCTCAGAAGTGATCTGTCTTGCATATTTCAGCGTACCGTAGGTACGGTAAACCTGATCCTTAAGCTCCTCCGAATTCAGAGATAACATATATTCTCTTCTCTTTCTCTCCTGCTTTACGACCTGCACGACGATTCGTTTCAGATTCTCGATAATTTCTCTTTCCGAGTTTCCCAGTGTTTTTTGATTGGAAATCTGAAACATACTGCCGAGGCTCTTCGAGCCTTCTCCGTAAATCCCGCGGATGGTCATGCCGTATTTCCCCACCTCTTCAATCAGCTTCTGAATCAATCTTGCAGAGCTAAGCGCCGGCAGGAACACCATACAGGAAGCCCGCATTCCGGTTCCGGCATTCGTCGGACATTCCGTAAGGTATCCATATTTTTCATCATAGGCAAAATGTAATTTATCATAAGCCACATCGTCAATTTTATCCGCCAGCTCATAAGCCTGATCCAAATTCATGCCGCCGATAATCGTCTGAATCCGAACATGGTCCTCCTCATTTATCATAATACTTACGGTTTCATCCTCGGATAGAATTAACCCTGTCGTCTGCTCCTTTGCCGCCAGCAGCGGACTTACGATATGACGTTCTACCATAGCAGATTTATCAATGTCACTTAAGGTACTGATATTGCAGGCATAATACTTCCGGCTGTCCTCCTCCGAAAGGCTGGGTGTAATTTGCTTCACCTCATTCACCAGGGTGACTGCCTGATCCTCGTTAAGCTTGCCGGAGAACGGGTAGCTCTCCAGGTTTCTTGCCAATCTGACACGGCTGGAGATGACAACATCATTATCCGGAACATTTTGTTCATACCATTTAAGCATTGCCGATCTCCTCCTTCTTCAATTGCTTGATCAGATCCCTCAGCCTTGCCGCCTCTTCAAACTCTTCCTTTTCAATTGCTTCCTGAAGCTTTAAGGACAGCTTCTCGGTTTCGGACAGATCTTTCAGGATACGGTCCGTTGAAGTAACATATCCCTTCGGACGTTTTCCCGTATGGACCTCAGCCCCTTGTATTCCCTTCAGCATCCTGCCTAACTGGCTGTTAAAGCTGCGGTAGCATTCGGCACATCCAAACCTTCCCTTTTGTAAAAATTCCTCATAGGTCATTTTGCATTTGCTGCATACCAGATCGGGTATATTCGGAACGGGATTCTTAGTATCCGATGCAGGGTGATTATCAAATAAAGTAGAAAGCAAGTCTCCCAAAGAAAATTCGCTGTTTAGAAACGGCTTTTCCATTTGAAAGGTCGTATAATTGGCTGCACATTCTTCGCAAAGATGCTGTTCCTTCTTCACTCCGTTTATAATCTCGGTGTACAATACTTTTGCATCCCTCTTTCGACATTTATCACATAGCACAAGAATTACCCCCTTTCAAATTCTTCAAATATCTGATCAATAATCTCATGGACCTCCTTACAACTGATATTCTTGCATATTGCTTCTGCAAGGATAAAACGAAGGCTCTCCTTCATTTCTTCCAAAGCCTGTAATTTATTAATATCAATGGCAATAACAGCACCTTTTCTACGGTCTAATTTAACATATCCCTCCTGCTTTAAAATGGTATACGCTTTATTGACCGTATGCATATTGATGCCAATATGATCTGCCAGCTCCCTTACCGATGGAAGGTTATCGCCTTCTTGAATCTGCGAAGTAGCGATTCCATAGATGATCTGATTCCTCAATTGTATATAAATCGCTTCATCACTGTTAAAATCAATTTCTACATACATTGGCTGCACCTCATTTACAAATAGGTTCGTGAGTTATATCTGTTATATTCATAGTATAACAGGTATAATCCATTTGTCAATAGCGAACAGGATATCATCTCATCCGAAACCCTTCCCCGGCAATTAATCCAGATCTTCCTCTTTTGATCCCTTCCGCTTCATATACAGGCGGATGAGCGCAATGCATAGAGAAGCGCTCAGGGCGGCAAGAATCGCGATTACCACGGCTGCTTTCGTAAGATTTGCACGATATTTTTTCGCCTGCATGCTATCCTTATCTTCGGTGTCAGCCGCATGGGAGGAACCCTTAAAGTTCTCTGGGGCATAACGCTGCAGCGTCTTTTCGATTTTATCATATAGATAAAAGCCTTGTTCCCCGAATTCATTTTCCGCATAAATCAGATAAAAATCACTGTCCATATTCTCTTCCGGAAAATATGCTGTAACGGAAATATCCGACAGGATCGCCTCACCTTTTACATAACCCTCCGGAATTGCAACGTCGCTGCCCGGCGTAACCAATTTATATTTCCCGCTGTAAACAGCATAAACCTCTCCGTCCAAATGAACCACTTCAAAAAGGCTTTGGGACTTGCCCGGTGCAATGGTCGGTTCCTCCGATGTCTCACCCTCCGGAGCAATCGCCCGCATTACCTTTATAGTATATTCTATGACATCTCCCGATTCTGCTAACACCGTAACGATAATTTTATTTTCCCCTTCTTTTAATAAATCATTACCGGTAATCTTAACAGTTGCTTTTTCATCCTCCGGAAGAGCATCGATCACTAATTTACTGACATCCGAAGCTACCTCAGTAGTATATTCATATACCGTTTTATTAAACTCCGGTGTAAGCTGGGCCGGACTGATTTTTAATGATTTTAAACAGGCATTATCGGATGCGGTTGCTGCCGCTTTCACTTCCATTGTTAAAACATTGCTGGATACCGACATTTCATCACTGGTTTCAAAATCATATACCATAGCACGGCCCGAGAAGGATATCTCAACGGTTCCCGGCTTGGTTGCATGAAATTTCAACGTATATTTCCGATTCGTATCTCCTTCTGCCAATCCAAAATCGGAGATCTTAAGAAAACCGCTGCTTCCGGTTATTGCAGAAGGTCCTTTGGTATATTCGATGAGTTCATCATCATAGGTAAGATTTGCCTCAAAATCACCGAACATGGTATCCGAGGTAATACAGACATAGACAAAAAAATCATCGCCTGCCGTTACTTCCTTCGTATCGGCGCCAATTTCAATCTCCGCGCTCGCTGCCTGAACCGGTTTGGTTGTAAAGAATATCCCTGCGAGCAAGGCAAATAGTATCGTTCCTATGTATTTTCCTGCTTTTCTCATATGGTATCCTCATTTCTGCGCGGCTTTTTTTACGCATCATGGAGCCTGCGGGTGCCACGCTGACGCAAGCTCATTCTGTCTTTTCTCCATCATAGCACAGAATCCTGGATCATGCCTTAACTAATTTTCCTGAAAATGAAATCCGGCCGACAGGTTCGATTACCCGCGGCCGGATTCAAGCCTGCTAATATCTGTGTCGGCAAAGCTTTTTATTCTCTTACAATATTAATCGTGTATTCGGCGACATCGCCATTTTCGGCAATGACCGGTATTACAATTTCATTGTTGCCATCCGCTAACTGTACAAATCCTCCGCCTCCAAGGGTCGCCTTTTTACTTACCGTGGCGGCTTTGATTTCGATTGTCGTAACCTCCTCCGGAACAATGAGGAAATAATTATATTCGGTCTGGCTAAAGGTTGGTGTAATAGTAAGTTCCTTTGCATTCATATCCAGTACCTTTAAACTCTTCAGACGATTGTTCGGATTAAACTTCGTCGTCGGCCGCGGCGCAGGCTGTGACGGCATATTCAGATAAACCGGTATAGAAAATACAATCGGGGTATCCGTCATATTGAGATACGCGGCGCTCACCTTCCGTCCCTCCGCCCAGGGTGCCTCTACATTAGTCATATATTGATGGTAGTAGGTAGACTTCGGGGTAACATTAAACTTCTGCAGGTAGATCGTATCCTGCCCGCGGTTGATATAACCGTTCCCCAGAAAATAAGAGCCTCCCACGATGGCACGGTAAGGGTTGGTCCATGGTATCATATAGAGCGCATTGGTAGCTGCATTGGTCGTGCCATTCTTAGCAAATTTCAATCCATTTTTAATGGCACCGCCGCCGGCACTATCATTCGCTCCAATATTATAGAAATTATAGTACCCTTCATAACCCGGATAGGTTCCGGATACGCTGCCGCTTAGGGTATAGGGTCCGGTTACGACTTCCTGCTTTACTCTGGAAGCCAAATGATATGGGCTTACCCCGGAATATTTTGCGGCTTCCAGGAACGTCTCTCCATAGGAATAACTCCTTTGCATGCCGCTCTCATCCAGAAAGGAATAATATGCATTCGACATTGCGGTACCTTTTAAAATACTTTCTATTCCTGTAATATTCTGATAATTCTCCTGATATTTCAGCAGTTCGAACTGGAAAATGCACTCTGTTGTAAGGAAGTTTCTTGGATCCATATAGTATTCAATCGCTTCCTTGGATGCCGTTACCCAGGTGGAACCGTCAAAGACAATAAACGTATCGTTCTTCCAGTTATAGGCTCCCTCCATTAAGGATTTCCATTCAACACTCTTATTGTTCGGTATTAAATTTCGAGCCGGTACATTTTCTTCCGCGATTACAGTATCCCAATACAGACCCGTATGGTATGCTTTGAAAATCCAGTTTGGATATTGTGCGTGCAATTGCCGGAGAGATGCCTTGTAGCTTTCCGGAAAATTCTCCAACGCCAGCTGAACCTCAAAATCAAGGTTCGCCGGATCTCCGGTAATCGGCGTCGGGGTCGGCGTAACTGTGCCACCCGGGATCGTAACACTGTCGTCGGATACCGGCCGCTCCTCTCCGATATAGATGTATTCCGCCCGAACGAATCCGCTTAGAATCTGATAATTATAGGAAAAGGTTATCTTATACCAAACCACATTATCAACGGATACATCACCGGTTACGGTTACCTTTTGCCCGTTATTTATTACCACGATTTCATTCTTGTTGTCCAACAGCATATTCTGGCTGGCCAATATATTATCCATGACATTCAGATAAATTGTATTGCACACATAGCCGTTCAGCGGGGAGGTAATATTACGATGGATTTCCACATTCGCGACGGTCAGGATATCATCTGCAGGTGCTTCCGTAGGTGTCGGTGCCTTCGTCGGCGTAGGTGTCGGTGCCTTTGTCGGTTCCGGCGTCGGTGTGGGTGCCTTCGTTGGCTTCGGCGCCGGCGTTGGTGTCACAGAAGCTTCCGGTTTCTTCGTCGGCGTAGGTGCCTCCGTAGGTGTCGGCGCTTTTGTCGGTTTGTTGGTTGGCTTTGGTGTCGGTGTCGGAGCCTTTGTCGGTTCCTTCACCGTTTTACGAAATAAGATCTGACTTGCCGGGGCGTATCCAGTCTTCTTTTTATCCTCAGATGTAAAGGTAAACTTATACCACTTTTCCTTTCCGACAATTTTTTCGCCAACTATGGATACGTTCTTTCCCTTTTTTAAGGATATGATGTTGCCTGCCTTATTTTTCAGGTAGGAGGCCTTACTGCCGGCAGAGGAACGAATCTTTGCCTTGCTGACTCCAACCTCACCTTTGATTGCCTTCGTATAATCCGGCTCAATATACAGGCTCAATACGTATCCGGAAATCGTCTGTTTCCCATCCGAAAAAGTAACTGCATACCATTTTTCCGAATCGCTGAGAGCCTCATTTATAACAGTAACGCTCTGTCCCGTCACAAGACCGCCGACCTTAGGGTAGGTGGTCCCCGGACCACTGCGGACATTTAACGAGTTTGCTTTTACCTTACCCTTAACCGTAACCTTTTTTACAATCTCTCCCGAATCCGCGGTGCCCGGTGTCGGGGTCACCGTTGGCTTCGGTGTTGGTTTCGGTGTGGGCTTCGGCGTCGGTTTTGGTGTGGACTTCGGTGTCTCTTTCACTTTAACAAAATCACTATGTACATAACCTTTTACTGTTTTGCCATTAAATTTCAGAGAAACATAATACCAATCCCCATCTTCCTTTAGAATGGTAACGGTTTCTCCCTTTGTTAGATATACATCCGCTCCGGACAGCTGAACCTTGTCGGATGCCGTGGACGGTTTCGACCTCACATTGAGTGAATTGGCCGTAATCGTTCCGGTCTGTGAAGCTTTCACCTTAATCTCAGGCAATCCCCGCGGAAGGATCAGGCACAATAAGAGTAAAAAGATTAGCATTTTATTTAAATACGTTTTTTTCAAGTAAATACCCCTTTCCATGACAAAGCAGACATGTAAGATATACAAATTCGTCCAATTCCAGACATAACTGATAAATTCTTGCTTTATAATAATGGGGAACTATGGCACTTCTGTGGCATTTTCTTCTTTTTCTGCCGGAATATGCGGGATCTGGATATTCTATGATTT
>DOWG01000107.1:0-612 GCA_003519685.1 Lachnospiraceae bacterium | reverse complement strand
TATCATTTAATATGCTTCGTCGATTGCTTTGCCGATGTCGGTCCGCATGTATTTATTTTTGAAATCTACCCAGGCGGTGGCCTGGTAGGCTTTCCTGCGGGCATCCTTAAGGTCCTTGCCTTTGGCCGTTACACCAAGGACTCTGCCGCCGTTTGTTACGATGTCCGCTCCCTCTTTCCTGGTTCCGGCATGGTAGACATAATAGTCTTTCTTACCGATGAATTTATCCAGTCCGCTGATCTTATATCCCTTCTCATAATGCTCCGGATATCCTCCCGAGGCCAGAACTACACAGACAGCCGCATTCTCCTCAAACGTCAGGCAAATTTTATCCAGGCGGCCGTCGATGCATGCTTCACATACCTCCACCAGATCATTTTTCATTCTCGGAAGCACCACCTGCGCCTCGGGATCTCCAAAGCGGGCATTGTATTCCAATACCTTCGGGCCATCCTTCGTAAGCATTAATCCCACAAAGAGGACACCGGCAAACTCCCTGCCTTCCCTCTTCATGGCATCCATCGTCGGCTGATATATTTTTTCCATGCAGTAAGCATCGATTTCCTTCGTATAGAAGGGGCTCGGGGAAAATGTTCCCATTCCGCCGGTATT
>DOWG01000287.1 GCA_003519685.1 Lachnospiraceae bacterium | reverse complement strand
TAATATGCCATAAAATATCTATAATAATTTACTCTAAATTTGAGTTTATTTGACGAAAAGGTACAAAATTGGACATTCAGAAAAAAAACACAAAATCATGGTTGACATTTTCGCGTTTTTGATAGATAATAACTAATGCGGTGTTCGTGATGGAACACTAACATTAGTACGAGGCGTGGCTCAGTTTGGTAGAGCGCTGCGTTCGGGACGCAGAGGCCGTGGGTTCGAGTCCCGTCGCCTCGATTCAAAGGAGACCTATAAGTTCGCTTTAGCTTATAGGTTTCATTCAACTAAATCAGATAAGTTTGCTTCTGTGGCTCAGTTGGTAGAGCGATTGATTCGTAATCAATAGATCACGGGTTCGAGTCCCGTCAGAAGCTTATCAAAATGGCGGTTGTATTTTCATCTACGAAGCATCTAAAAGGGTCTGTGAATTTTTCTTCACAGGCCCTTTTAGACGTGCGCCCGGTGGGCGCACGTTCGCATTCAGTTTATTACCGTTTCTCTCCCATAAAGCAGAGACCGATAGCTCCGGGTCCGGAATGGGATCCGATACTGGGGCTGACATAATTTATAAGGATCTGTTTATGCGGCAGTTTCTCTCGGATTAAATCAGCTAAGTACTGTGCATCCTCCAGGGCATCCCCATGGGCAATGCATACTATATCGCTGGCATCCTTATATTTCCCCATATTATTTATCATATCGTTACAGATTGTGGACAAAGACTTTTTTCTGCCTCTTGCGGTGGATAAAGGTAGCAGATGGCCCTCCGTATCAATGCGCAGAATTGGTTTTATATTGATCATAGAACCTACAATAGCGGTTGCCTTGGAGATTCGTCCGCCGCGGTGAAGATGACCAAGATCATCAACAGTGAAAAGGACGCAGAAGTCCATCTTATGTTCCTCAAGCCATGCAGTAACCTCATCCATCGTTTTACCCTCCTCTTTTAGGGCAACAGCTTTCATAACAGCCATTCCTTCCCCCAGGGAGGCATTTAAGGTATCAAAAACCGTTATTTTAGCACCCGGATATTCCTCAAGAATTTCCGTGGCACCGGTTACTATATTACTGCAGCCTCCGCTTAAGGCGGAGGAGAAACTTATATGTAAGATATCGAGACCCTGATTTAAGTAATGCTGAAAGGTACTTCGAATCACAGCAGGATTACTAGCCATGGTTGTAGGCATCTTTCCCTGTCTCATCCGGTCATAGAATTCTTTCGGAGTAAGATTGACCTCATCTCCATAGGTGACTCCATCCAAATCGTAATAATGCGGGATAATTCCGATTTGCTTTTCCTTTACATATTCCTCTAATAAATCGCAATTGGAGTCCGCAGTGATAACAAAATCTCTCATTTTAATAATCATGCCTTTCTTCAAAGCCTGCAAACTTTGGGCCGCAGNNTTATAGAAAGTTTATCATTTTAAATTTCTACTGGATACTTGTATTTTTTGGCAGGGGTGTCATAAGTCACATCAAAAACCATGAACATGAATGGGATCGCAAAAGAAAACTGACTGTTCCTACGGCTTTCGGAAGCAGTCAGTTTTGTCTTGTAATCTTAATGCTTGGATAGCTTTTTCTCGAATAACCCGAGCAGCTTATATAATCCGGTTGCAACAACGCAGAGAATTACGATGGAAAGGATGACCCAATTCAATTTGAAGACCTGGCTTCCGTAAACGATGAGGTAACCAAGTCCTGCCTTTGCGGCAAGAAATTCACCAATAATAACACCGACAAGTGACAAACCGATATTTACTTTCATTAGACTAATAATGGATGGGATATTGGCCGGTATAATTACCTTAAAAAGTGCATCCTGTTTTTTACCTCCTAAGGTATAAACTAATTTGATTTTATCTTCTTCTACCGATTTAAAATCAGAATAGAGTGTAATAATGGTTCCAAATACGGCCACCGAAATTGCAGCAACGATAATCGTTTTCATGTTATTCCCCAGCCATACAATAAAAACAGGTGCCAGTGCTGATTTCGGAAGGGAATTTAATACAATCAGGTAGGGCTCCAGGATCTTTGAAAGGCTGTCATTCCACCAGAGAATGATCGCTATAAAGAGTCCGATTGCATTTACAAGAAAGAAACTTACAAAGGTTTCAAATAAGGTAACCCCGATGTGGTAAAAAATCTGTCCATTGGATGCCATTTCAAAAAAAGTTTTTATGATCAGGGAAGGACTTGAAAATACAAACGAATTGATGAATCCAACCTGCGCGCCTATCTCCCATAATGCAATAAATGCAACTAAAATAATAATCTGGTAGATTCTTACTTTCTTTCTCTGTAACCAATATCTACGGACATAAGCTTTTTGAGCTTCGGAAATGGTTATGTCTTCGCTTAATACGCGGTTAGCTTTCCTGCCCATGATGATCTAGCTCCTTCCATATTTGATTAAAGTACTCGCGGAATTCCGGAGCATTTCTGGTTGCAAAAGGAGTCCGATGTTCTATTGAAAAGTTGATATCAAAAACATTTACTACGGTCCCCGGACGGGAGGATAGCACAATAACTCGGTCTGCCATACTGATTGCTTCTGAAATATCGTGCGTTATAAGAATTGCAGTTTTCTTTTCCTTCCGGATAATGCCCCAGATATCATCCGCCACTTCCAGTCTGGTTTGGTAATCCAAAGCAGAGAAAGGCTCATCTAATAGGAGAATATCCGGTTCCAGCAGCAATGTGCGGATCAGTGCGGCTCTCTGTCTCATACCGCCGGATAATTCCGAAGGATAAGAATTTTTAAAGGTAATTAAACCATACGTATTCAATAATTCGTTAATCTGTAAAAAACTTTGATCGTCTAGCTTGTGTTGGATTTCTAATCCAAGGGAAACATTCTTCAAGGTATTACGCCAATCGAGAAGGTGATCTTTTTGCAGCATATAACCGATGTTCTTACCGGAGGATTTGATGTCCCTTCCATTGATATATATGAAACCACTACTGGGTGTGATTAAACCTGCAATGAGAGAAAGTAACGTTGATTTGCCACAGCCGCTTGGCCCGACGATACTTATAAATTCACCATCCATAACGTTAAAAGAAACATCGAGTAATGCCGGTGTTTCTCCTTCGAGGCTATGATAGGTGTAACTGATATGATCGATTTTTAGTAATTCGCCCATACTGTTCCTCCTTTTTGCTTATACAGTATTATATGAAAGGGAAAATGAGAAGTTACAAGAGTAGATTGGAATCGTCAAAAACGAAGATTGGAGCATTCCTGCATTCGATTTGTTAAATCTGTAACCTATTGACAGAATAAATTGAATATTGATAATATATTCTTGGGTGGTAAAATTAACTAGTAAATATTTTATTTCTATGATCGAATGTTACAGACTAACACTGCGAAACCAGCGGATGCAAAACTACGGATGACTTAAATAAATTTTGGAGGAATTGAAATGATATTATTTTATTTATTAATGGTACTGCCAGTGGTGGCTGTTTTTTCTTTGATCATTTATTTACCGGTTTTTTGTCTAAACAAGAAGAAATATGGAAAGAAACCATTTATTCGCCATTTGGCTATTTATTCATTGATTGGAGTTGTATTGAGTATTCTGTATGCAACAATTCTGATTAATGGGAGGGATATTACGTTTCATCCGGGATACTATCTGCTTAATTTGATTCCCTTCGTTTGGGTAAAGGAAACCTATGTAATGGGGGCAGCCAAGATGGTGGAACAGCTACTAATGAACATCATCATGTTGATTCCATTGGGCTTTATTCTGCCAATCGTGTTTCCGTCATTAAGAAAATGGTGGAAGACAGGGCTTTGTATCATGGCGTTTATACTTGGTATTGAGGTATTTCAGTATTTTATTGGGAGATCCGCGGACATCGATGATTTGATCATGAATACATTGGGAGGGCTGATCGGATATGCAATTATGAAAATTTGTAATAGGTGTTTTGGCAGAAAAACATGGTGGAAAAATGTATGCAATATTCTATAATTCCAGTTATAGGTAGCGTTATGAGCATAATACAATTCGCTGTTGAAAGTTAACTTTATATGGTATAATGAAAGTAAATATAGAAACTATAGTTATATATCACATAAAAATTACGAAGGAAATTCATATGGATAATATTAGAAGGCTGATCGATTACTTTGAATCAGGCTGTAAGAAGGAAACGGAAAGCTATCTGGGACTGGAATTAGAGCACATTATTACGGACAAAGGTACCAATCTTAGTGTGGACTATTATGGCGAATATGGAGTGGAGAAGATATTAGAAGAAATGCGTCCGTTTTTTGAGGATGCTGTCCTTTCTAACGGNNATATTAAAAATATTGAGAAAATTTACGCGAAGTTTTTAGCTGTCATTACGCCAATTTTAGATCGTTGGAACTATCAATTAACCTATCTGGGATATCACCCCAGAAGCAAGGCAGAGGATAGGAAACTGCTTCCGAAGGATCGATACAAATATATGGATTTTCATTTTCAGACGGCAGGTACCTGCGGCAAGAATATGATGCGCGGTACGGCAGCGACCCAGATCTCCATTGATTATAAGGATGAGAAAGATTTTGTATTTAAGTACCAGGCTGCCTGTATCTTAGGACCGGTATTCTCTTTAATGACGGATAACTCCCCGGTATTTGAAGGTGAAATCTATCCAAATCATATGCTGCGGCAATACATCTGGAAAAATGTTGACCTGGAAAGACCAATGCTTGTGCCGGCACTGCTGGATAGAAATTTTGGTTTTGAGGAATATGCCAAATTCGTATATCAGATTCCGCAGATTATCATGATAGACGAGAAGAATCAGGTCAGATATACGAGAGAGACCGCGCAGGAGATATACCGGGAGAAATCCCTGGAGGAGAAGGATATGGAATTGGTCTTATCCATGGTATTTCCGGATGCCCGCTTGAAGACATTTCTTGAAATCCGGGTGGCAGACAGTATGCCGTTTCCGTATGTTCTATCCTATGCGGCATTCATTAAAGGACTATTTAGGGATACCACTCAGCTTAAGAAGCTGCTTCGTTCCTTCAAAATAGAAAGTGTCTATGATATTGAACAGGCAAAAGTAATATTAAGCAGGCAAGGATATGACGGAATCATCTATGGCAGGAAGGTGACCGGGATCATGCAGGACTGCTTTCAATTGGCTGAGGACACGCTGCATCCATCCGAAGCAGGGTATTTGACCGAATTAAAAGAACTGACGGAGCAAAGGAGGACGCTTGCAGAAATTTATAAGGAAAAGGAGCTGTGCTATGCTGCAGATAGGAATGAAGGAAATTAATGACCGATATATAAAAGAAGTAGAGGATAACTTTGCAATCAATCAATTAACGAATAAAACACAGTTAGAATACCTGGATAATTCTACCGCGAAGTATCATGGGATGACGATCTCGTATCTATATGTGCCGAAGTTATTTCCGGACCATGTGGTGGACTACCTTAGTGATCAGGTTACGATGATTTATTCGATACTGGATAAAGTGATTAAGGAATATTTGACCCATGCGGATTATAGAGCGCTGTTTGGTTTTGATAAGAGACTGGAAGAATTGATCCTGATCGACCGGTTATATGAGACTACACTTCCGATTGGGCGGGTAGATATCTTTTTAAATGAAGAGGATTTAAGCTACAAATTCTGCGAATTTAACGCAGACGGTTCAAGTTCTATGAATGATGACCGGGAGCTGAATATCTCGATTCAGTATACCGATGCTTATCGGAAGATGCAGGAGCGTTACGACCTTAGTTCCTTCGAACTCTTTGATTCCTGGGTGGAGGAGTTTATGAATGTATATTCTACCTATCAAAAGAAGGTGGAAAAGCCGAAGGTTGCAATTGTTGATTTTCTGGAAAAGGGAGCTTCTCTGGAGGAGTTTGAACAGTTTAGTAAAAGCTTTAAAAAGGCCGGATACCAGGCAGAAGTCTGCGAGATTCGGGATCTTCGGTATGTCGACGGACAGTTATATTCTCCAAGCGGTATGCAGATTGATGCTATCTACCGCCGTGCGGTGACGAGTGATATTATGGAACATCTGGAGGAGGTACCGGATTTTATTCAGGCGGTAAAAGATCAGAAGGTATGCCTGATCGGAAGCTTTTGCACCCAGGTGATACATAATAAGATTTTATTCAAGCTGTTGTTTGAGGAGAGAACCCAGAGATTTTTATCGGAGGAAGAGAAGCAGTTTATTAAGGAGCATGTACCTTATACGGTAAGCTTAAGCGAAACGGACTGTAATATTGCTGAAATTATTAAAAATAAAGATCGATGGATCATTAAACCGGAAGATTCTTACGGTGCGCAGGGGGTTTTTGCCGGAATTCATTATTCCGTGGAGGAGTGGGAGCAAATCGTTAAGGAGCATCTGGATAACCACTATATGCTTCAGGAATTCCATATGCCCTACCAGTCCAGAAATGTTCAGATGAACAGTGAAAATCAGCAATTTAGAAATTACAGTAATCTAATGGGACTGTATGTTTATAACGGTAAATTTAAAGGAGTGTATTCCCGCCTGTCCGGGAAGGAAATTATCTCTGTGGAGCATGATGAAAATGATGCTGCATCTGTTATGGTTAAAGAAAAACGATAAAATATAGTTGCTTGTGTAAGAAAGCACGCAAAAGCTATGTAGAAATGAGGCTATGTGTGCAAAAAGTTGCAGAGAAATGAGGTTAAGCTTTCAAAAGCCGCACAGAAATTGGCAAGGTTGAGATTGCAGAAAGCCGCATAGAAATAAGGAGGCTGTGAAAAGCAGTATGGATGATAAGATGTATAAAGTAACGGGATTCGCAGATGAAATTGATTCGGATTTTGAAAAACAGATTAAGGTTCTTCACGAATGTAACATTTCCTATATGGAGCTGCGAAGTGCCTACGGAAAGAATATTAGCGAATATACTTTGGAGGAAGCGAGGCATTTAAAAGAAATTCTGGATCGGGAGAACATTAAAGTTTCGGCAATTGGATCTCCGATCGGTAAAATAAGTATTACGGATGACTTTGAAGCACATTTTCAGCTTTTCTGCCATGTGGTTGCCCTGGCAAAACTATTTGAGACGAAGTACATCCGGCTCTTTAGCTTTTACATTCCCAAAGGAGAGAAGGAGGGAGCCTATAAAGAAATGGTTTTTGACCGAATGAAGCGAATGATATCCTATGCAGAGCAGGAGAATGTGATCCTTCTGCATGAAAATGAGAAGGGAATCTATGGTGATATAGCGAGCCGATGCAAGGAGCTAATGGAGAGCTTTTACGGTGACCATTTTAAGCTAATCTTTGATTTTGCTAACTTTGTGCAATGCGGTCAGGAAACGTTAAGTGCCTATGAGGTCTTAAAGCCTTATATAGCCTACATTCATATAAAGGATGCCTCTATGGATACCCACCAAGTGGTTCCTGCCGGAATGGGGGATGGACATCTGCCCGAGATCCTTGGTCAGCTAAAGGCTGAAAAGTATGATGGTTTCTACAGCATAGAGCCGCATCTGGCAGAGTTTGTGGGGCTCCGTTCGTTGGAACGGGAGGGTGAAAAATCAAAGATCGGGGAAGATCTGACCGATGGTAAAATAAGCTTTATTGTGGCCTACCGGGCATTTCTAAAGATTATGGAGGATTAGTCTACGAGATACTTGATGGAGGGGCTGAGGGATATATGAGAATATTAGCAGCGGATACGATGGCTTTGGTAGTCGATTTTCAAGAGAAGCTGATGCCCGTCATCAACCATGCAGAGGATGTACTTCATAATTCGGAGATCTTGATCCGGGGATTAAAAACCTTAGGGATACCACTGCTTGCAACGCAGCAATATACCAAAGGGCTTGGTATGACGGTGAATACGATTAAGGCGGCAATGGGGGAACGATTTGTCTATTACGATAAGAGTACCTTCAGCTGTGCAGATGATGCGAAGATTATGGCAGCCATCGAAAGAATGAATCGGAAAAATATCATTGTCTGCGGAGCGGAGGCGCATGTCTGTGTTCTGCAGACGGTGATCGACTTGATAGAAATCGGTTATAACGTTATTTTAGTAACGGACTGCATCGGCTCTCGTAAGGAGAAAGACTGCGAAGCTGCCATTTCGCGTGCCATGAGGGAGGGTGCGGTACCGACGACCTATGAGGCGATCCTGTTCGAACTTACCAGAATTTCTAAAACAAGTATATTTAAAGAAATTTCAAATTTAATCAAATAGACGATGCGATTGTGGAACCTGAATTGCTGCTGGCCGGCAGATTTACCATGAGGGGGTGCAGAGACCGTTTCTTCGATATGATTCGAAGAGAGGTAATCTGCATTCCCCTTTTTCTTTTTTGCTATCTTCTTGTACGTGAAAGCCTTCTTAACAAATCGCCTGCATCAATTTGCACAAATCAAGGAAAAACTTAAGTAATAGGAAATTTCCTCCATATTATTTGCCAACACATAGATTAGGCAAATTGACGAAATCATAACATGGTATACATGTCGGGTGTGAACAGTAACCAAAAGGCAGCAGGCATGAACAAACGTTTGAAAAGTGATTGACTTCTCGTGCGGATTTTGATATACTTGTCTACAGAACAAATGTTTGCAAACGGAGAGGGAAGCTATGGTAATCCAGGAGAATTTGTCGATTCAACGTAAACTTGAGATATTATCCGATGCTGCGAAGTACGATGTTGCCTGTACTTCCAGCGGTGTTGATCGGAAAGGCAGTGGAACCGGAATGGGCAATAGTATGGCATGCGGCATCTGCCATACTTTCTCCGCGGACGGAAGATGCATCTCGCTCCTTAAGATATTATTTACCAACGAATGTATCTTTGATTGCAAATATTGTATCAACCGATCTTCTAACGATGTGGTACGAACCTCCTTTACCCCGGAGGAGGTTTGCGAACTTACGATGGAATTTTATCGCAGAAATTATATTGAGGGACTTTTCTTAAGCTCCGGTATTTTAGTCAGTCCAAATCATACCATGGAACAGTTATTACGGACTCTGGTTCTTCTTCGGGAAGTACATCATTTTAATGGATATATTCATTGTAAGGCGATCCCCGGTTCCGATCCCGTTTTAATTGAGATGCTTGGCTGGTATGCAGATCGGATGAGCGTGAATCTGGAGCTTCCTACGGCGGAGGGACTCAAGAATCTCGCGCCACACAAGAACCGTAAGAGTATTCTAAAACCGATTCGGCAGATACAGCTAAGAAGAGAGCATGAGCAGGAACATCTCGGGCTGCCGGATATGCAGTTATTAAGAAAGCAGATCTCAAATATTTCTAAGGAGAATGAATTTGGTGAGATGATTGCAAGGCAGATTGGTCTTACTGCTTATCAGCCAAGGCCGAAGTCCGGCCGGCATTTTGTGCCTGCCGGGCAGAGCACACAGATGATTATTGGTGCGACGAAGGAAACGGATTATCAGATTATGTCGGTATCGGAGACGCTATATCAGAACTTCAATTTGAAAAGGGTATTTTACTCCGCTTTTGTGAATGTGAATCAGGACAGCAGACTGCCGGCGACCACCGATGGACCTCCGTTATTACGGGAGCACCGCCTGTATCAGGCAGATTGGTTAATCCGTTTTTATGGTTTTCAGACGAAGGATCTGCTAAGCGAAAAGAATCCGAATTTTAATGTTTTGTTGGATCCAAAATGTGATTGGGCACTTCGCCATTTGGAGATGTTTCCGGTGGAAATCAACAAAGCGGATTACTATACCTTACTTCGGGTACCCGGAATTGGTACGAATTCAGTGAAGCGGATTATGATGGCAAGAAAGAGTGCGGTACTTGATTTTAGGGACTTAAAACGATTGGGAATCGTTTTGAAAAGAGCAGTCTATTTTATTACCTGCAATGGAAAGATGATGTATCCGATCCATATCAATGAAGATTTTATTACAAGACAGCTTTTGGAAGATAAGGGGAAGCTGCCGCTTGGTCTGGGTCATGATATGTCCTATCGGCAATTATCTCTATTCGATGATTTTCACGTATCGCCGCAAACCCTTGCAAAATATTAAATGGATAGGAATGGATTACAGCATCCTTTTGCATCTTTATAGATAAAATGCAATAATTCCATAGAAAGATTTTTTAATAGAACGGAAAGGTTATGAGGAAGATGATACCGCAGCGGATTTATGTTTGCGACGATAGTATTGATGGAATCTTTACAGCTATTTACCAGGCTTGGAGTTCACGATACGGTCATGCTAATATTAAAATTGAAGAAAAATATGATTCAGGGAATTATTCGAATTATGAATTGTTTTCGGAATATATTCCGGTTACTACGGATTATGCGGTTGCTGTGAAAGTCGCAGAATCAATTCAGGCGAAGATATCGGAAGAAGCTTATCAGATGGTGTATCATACAGCACTTTCGAACTATCAGGGGAAAGCTGACTTAATATACCGTTTCCTTATTCTTGGCTTTGCTATGGGACCGAAAATAGTGCAGCATCTAAGTAATGAAGTTGTTAACCAAGTGTTTGTTCTTAATCGAAAGGTCAATAATGAAGTGCATCATCTGCTTGGGTTTATTCGATTTACCGAGCAGGAGAACAAAATATTAACTTCTGTGATTCATCCGCAGAACAATGTACTTTCCCTTGTTGTCCCGCATTTTGCCGACCGCCTGCCGCAGGAGCGTTTTATTATCATTGATGGTAATCGAAATATGGCAGCGCTGCATGCTCCTGGAAAACAATGGGTGATGATAGAATCGGATGAAATTACAGAGAATATAGAGCAGGAGGTTTCCTGTAAGGAGGCAGAATACCAGGAATTGTGGAAAGCATTTTTTAGTAGTATTGCTATTGTGGAACGGAGAAATTATAAGCTTCAAAGAAATAATCTGCCACTGCATTTTCGGAAAGATATGACGGAATTTACCCCTGCAAATGCCCGAAGTAATCATTCTATTGATAGAAAATAAATTCTAAAAATTTTCTAAAGGAAAAAGTTTCAACGTTCGTATGATTATGTATAAATCGTTATAACCGTGGGATACTAACCGAGTAAATTGATATTATTAAATAGGAGGAGTATCCATGAAAAAGAAATTATGTCTTTTATTAGCGTTATGCTGTATGGCGTTATTTTCCTTTAATGCATGTCGTACTACTACTAAAGACGGAACAAAAACGCCTGGGGTAACAACAGCGCCTGGACCGACAACAGCGCCCGGGACAACGACACCTGGAACAACAACACCCGGTACAACAACGCCTGGGACAACGACACCTGGGACAACAACGCCCGGAACAACAACACCTGGGGTAACAACGGCACCCGGAACAACAACACCCGGGAAGACAACGCCCGGAACAACGACACCTGGGGTAACAACGGCACCCGGAGCAACAACGAAACCCGGGACAACAAATGGAACTCGTTAAACAACTCTATAACATAAAAAGCAGGGTTATCCCTGCTTTTTTAACGGTTATGATCCGCATCATGACCGGCTAATTGACTCTGTTTCGCACATTCCTTGCATATGCCATTTATCTGTATCTGGTGATCCTTAACAATGAATCCCTCTTTCTCCATTTCAGTTTCAATTTCGTGGATGGGGCAGGAAGGAAGGTCAAATATTTTTTGGCAGCCGTCACAAATGACAAAATGCCTGTGCTCATTGCGATCTTCTTTAATTAGGTAGAAAACCTCATTATCGTTTAGATGATATTTATCGATTAAGTTTTGATTGAATAAGGCATCGATATTACGATATATGGTGGATTTGGCTATTTTCGGCAGCTCTTTCACTACTTTGGAATAGATTTCGTTCGCTGAAACCGGCCGGTCAGCCTCCTTCAATATGTTTAAAATTAATTG
>DOWG01000104.1:377-4740 GCA_003519685.1 Lachnospiraceae bacterium | reverse complement strand
TGTATATTATTGATAAATGCTCTACTGTTTTTGATTGCCGCTTTGTGGATTTGACTATTATATTTTAACAGCTGTTCACAACGTTGTCAATATGTTTTATAAAATCGTTGTTTTATTTTTTAGATTTCACTATTCAATGCCATTAAATGCCGTTTTTAGCTGCTTTTCAGAGATAATATGGCTAAAAAGGCGCAGATAATCCTATTTTTTTACATCATTACACCACCTTGTTATGTTTAATTTATCAAATATGTCCACTTTATTTGAATTATTTGTTCACTATTGTTAAATTCTAATTGCATAAATGTACACAAAATGCTATAATCATAATGTAAATGTAAACGAAACGTAAACAAATGATATGAGTGTCATAAGTCACATAAANNGAATAGGATCGCATATATATTCATACCAAAATCTTAAAGTGACTTATGAACCCCTATCACAAATTCAATTTTCATAAAGAAATGAGGAATGTTATGAAGCCTATCCGAATACCTATCCCAGCAGTAGATTTTAAGCCCCCGGTTTACCATTGCCATCGGGCTGTAAAGCCTTTTCTTTTAGATGGAAGACTTGACAAGCCCTTTTGGGAGGATGCACCGTTCACCAGTGCTTTCTTGGACATTGAGGGCGAGCACATGCCCGTCCCGCGCTTTCTGACCCGTGCTAAGATGCTTTGGGATGACGAGAACTTATATTTTGGTGCCCAGCTGGACGGCAATGAAATCTGGGGGCATGTCAGCGAACGGGACGATGTGATCTTTCAGGACAACGATTTTGAAATTTTTATCGACCCGGATTCCGATACCCAGCGGTATTATGAATTTGAAATGAATGTTCTGAATACAATATGGGATTTATTTCTGCCCGCAGCGTACCGAGATAGCGGCGGTGCCCTTAACGGTTACGATATCAAGGGGCTGCGCACCGCCGTGTATGTTGACGGTACGGTCAATGATCCTTCCGCTTCCAACCGGTACTGGTCGGTGGAGGTAGTGATTCCTTTTGCTGCTCTCACAGAATGTCTGCCGGAGAAACGAGCTCCCAGAGAGGGCGAATACTACCGGATCAATTTCTCCAGAGTCCAATGGAAAACCGATGTCAAGGACGGTAAATACCAAAAGCGAACCGATTCTTCTACCGGGCAGCTCCTTCCGGAAGATAACTGGGTGTGGGCACCAACGGGAGTGATCAATATCCACTATCCTGAATTGTGGGGATTCGTATTCTTTACCAATACGGCGAAAACCGCCCATTCCTACACCATCCCGGAAGATGAATATCGTAAATGGGAGTTAAGAAAGCTTTATTATGCCCAGCAGATTTTTCTGGATTTGAACGGGCATTACAGTGATCACTTGGAGGAATTAACCGATATACTCGAAAAATATGCTCCCGGCAATGCCAATCACACAGTAAAGCCGCTGCCCTATCGTATCGAGACGACCTCCCACACCTTTGAAATTGCCTGCCCATCTTCCGATAAAAAGAAAGAGCTTCGGATCTATTTGAACGGAAAAATAGAAGTGAAGTAATAATGTTCATTTTATTCATGATTTCCGTGCCATAAGTCACTTTTAGATTTTTACATGAATAGTACCTTATATATATTCATTTGAAAATAATGGCATGAACTGGTATAATACAAGCAATAAAAGGATGAGATTTAACGATATATTCTCACAACTATACATTCGCACCACAGCGTGCAGATTGGGTGTAAATATGAAAAAGCCTACGTTACAAGAAATTGCAAGTGCTCTCGGCGTTTCCCGGACCACGGTTTGGAAGGTATTCAGTGGACAGAAAGGTGTTTCCGATGATCTTAGGAATAGAATTATTGTCAAAGCACAGGAAATGAATTATAAATTGCCGGAAGGCATCCGCTCTTCTCAAACCCCGGAACCCGAGCCCCCGGTAAATATTGCTCTTGCCGTATGTCGTCCGGAGACCTCTATCTTCTGGATGGACATCATTCATCAGATTGCCAAGGAACTTTCCTGTCACAATGTTAATCTGGTCTATACTTACCTGCCTTCCTTCATCAGCTGGAATTACGTGCTTCCTGCCTCTCTCACGAACGGCAATACCCACGGTATCATTATTATGAATGTATACAATGAGGAGCTTCTCCGTCTGCTGGCCGCATGCCCCATTCCTAAAGTATTCTTTGATACCGCCACGGCGGTTCCTGCAGCAGAGCTGAACGGTGACCTGCTTCTTACTGAAAATTATACCAGCATATCTAAAATCACGGAGCATTTAATCAAAAAGGGCAGGAAATCCTTTGGCTTTATTGGCGATATCAACTACGCCAAATCAAACTTTGAACGCTTTGACGGTTTCTCCAGGACCTTGCTACAGCATGGTCTGCCCGTGAATCCAGAAC
This sequence comes from Lachnospiraceae bacterium, assembly GCA_003519685.1. GTDB lineage: Bacteria > Bacillota > Clostridia > Lachnospirales > Lachnospiraceae > Mobilitalea. The sequence goes on along the minus strand of DOWG01000104.1, from coordinate 2,348 downwards.
TGAACCTAACAAGCTCCATCGGCATTGATACATACAAAGAAGAGATTGAATCCTTTCTTGACAGACTTCCTTCTATGCCGGATGCTTTTGTCTGCGCCAGCGACTATGTAGGTTGTATCCTGATGCAGCTACTGACAAAACGTGGAATTCGGATCCCCGAGGATGTCGCTCTCTCCGGCTTTGACGCGAACCTGGAAAATCCTCTGGCGGAAAATCTGACCACAGTACAGGTATTCAATCAGGACATCGGCTTTCGCCTGGCGCTGCAGATTCTCTACCGCATTCAACATCCAAACGTTCCATTTGAAACCACCTATATTGCCACCAAGGTTATTTTACGCGGTTCTACCGGGGACCATGAAATTTAGAAGTGCTTCCTCAGACACCGTTATTCAACGAAAAAAGCTGCCGCAAAGAGCATAGAAACCTTTGTGGCAGCTTTTTTATCTGTATCTATTTATCTATGAAATAGGTATCCAGCTTTCTTCTAAATTCTTCCGGAACCTCTCTTTTAAACGGCATTACCTCCGCCTGTGCCAGGCGTTCGGCAATACCCCCAAGCACACACGCACTCCTCTTCAAGGACCAGGGAGAAATCAAATCAATCGTATCATAGCGCGTATGCATACCGAAGCCATCCCGGTTGAGCGTCATAGCGGGAATTCCCTTCCATGCAAAGGTATTGGAATCGCTTCCCCATATGCCGTTAATGAAAGAAACTCCCATCCCTGTCTCATGTACCACATAAGAAAGCATCTGGCAAACAGCGGCATCTGCCGTCACACCAATAACGGTTCCGCCGATGAGCTGTCCGGCCAGATCAACATTCATGTTAAACCGGTGCCGTGAAAGCTCCTTCTCATGTAATTTAACATAAGCCTGACTTCCGCAAAGCCCCATTTCCTCCGCACCAAACCAGATAAACTCCATGGTCCTCCTCGGTGGATTCTCTTTAAAATATATGGCAAGCTCCATGATCATGGCGGCACCTGCCATATTATCGTAAGCGCCCGGACCCTGGGGAACCGAATCGTAGTGGGCGCTCAGCGTCAGTATTTCCTCCGCCTTATCCTGCCCTTCTATTCTGGCCGCAATATTTTGGGAAGTGCGCACTGCCTTTTTCTGCCGCAGGATCAGCTTAACCCGCAAGGCTCCCTTTTCGACCAGCTCCACCGCATCCTTATAATGCAGATTCACTCCCTGAATAGGAATTTTCTCCACACCTCTTAACGTATATCCGGCTGGTTTTAAATCTTCTCCCATATCAATCGGGGTACCTGACACCGTCACAAACCCGGCTGCCTGTGCCTCCACAAGTTTTTGATACATTTCCTTTCTTACCGGGCCGTTTAGCATGACAATCTTTCCTTTCGCAAAGGAAAGGCTGATGTCATCTCCGTTCTCAATATAAAGAAACGGTGCCTCAATTCCCTCCGCCGGAGTATTTCCACATCTTTTATAGCCGGTTACAAGGTATTCCTTTTCATACGGTTTTGTAACCACCAGGCATTCTTCCGTAGTCTCATATGCGGCAAATTCAAACTCTTCTCTACGTCCGGTCAGTCCCAGCTCCTTAAGATCCCTCTGAATTTCCTCCGATGCTCTTTGCTCCCCGGAAGTTCCCGCTTCGCGAATATAATTAAACTTTCCTACAAACTCATACTGTCGCTGTCCGCTGATTTTATTCCTGTCCATTTCTGACCTCCTTACAGTTTGCAAAAGAAGATGATTTATATCTCCTCCAGTACCTGCCTTGCCTGCCGAATCTTTTCCTCCCCGGTACGGTATATGGTATATTCGCTGAGGGAAGGCAGTCCCATATTTACTTCCTCTTTCCGATAGCGCATGGCACTGTCCAAAGCTTCTTTTCCTGACATATGATAGGCCGTCACACCGGAATCCTGATATACCCTGCGTATTGCAGCGGCATCTACACCGCCTCCCGCCTGGATGCAGATTCGCCCCCGGCTC
>DOWG01000104.1:0-289 GCA_003519685.1 Lachnospiraceae bacterium | reverse complement strand
GATACATCGCTTCCATATCCAGGGTACCCTCCGGCTTCAGAATGCCAATCACAATTCCATCTGCCCCCAGTTCCCGAAACATCTTAACTTCTTCCTTCATTACAGAATATTCATAGGCTGTATAGCAGAAGTCTCCAAAACGCGGACGGATTAGTACATGAAGCCGGATTTGACTGTGCTTGCGAATCTCTTCAAACAATTTTGGACTGGGAGTTGTTCCCCCAATTACAAGATTTCCGCACAGTTCAATTCTTGTGGCGCCACCGCGTTCCCCTGCCAGAACAGATTC
>DOWG01000025.1:6009-6420 GCA_003519685.1 Lachnospiraceae bacterium | reverse complement strand
GCTCTTAGTAATACGCTGGAATACTTCTCTATACCAATATAATTTATCTCCGGATTCTGCGCTGCCAGCTCCATTATAAATTTACCTTTTCCCATACCGATTTCAACATGAATGGGATGCTCGTTAGCAAACAGAGTATTCCATTTTCCTTTGTACTGCTCCGGCTCATGAACAACGCTTTCATCCGAAGCAACCATCTCTCTGGAACCTTTAATGTTTCTTAATCTCATATTATCCCTCATTTCTGTGTAACTTTCACTTACTCTTTTCATTCTCTGACTTATCTTTGTTTTAACGGCTGATATAAGTGTCATAAGCCTTCCTACCAAATCGCCTTCATTAATTTGCACAAGGAAAGGAAAAACTTAAGTAATAGGAAACAATATTGTAATAAGCAACTGTTTGAAGTCG
>DOWG01000025.1:5423-5869 GCA_003519685.1 Lachnospiraceae bacterium | reverse complement strand
CCGGATTTTGATCTATATTTTTTCCATTTCTTAAGTATAATGAAGAAGGGGAGTGAAAGAAATGTGCCGACAACAGCATAGAAATAAAGTTACGGATGAAATTATGAAACCCTATCCGTTATATAAAATAATAAAACCTACAAGGAGGAATCTATGATGAAAGTAATCGCTATTAACGGAAGTCCCAGGCAAAAAGGCAACACCTATCTTGCCCTTAAAACGGTATGTGACGAATTAGAAAGGAAGAATATCGAAACGGAGATCTTTACCATCGGAAATAGGAATATCAAGGGATGTATTGCATGCGGACGATGCAAGGACGGACATTGTATCTTCTATGATGATGAGCTGACCGGCATTGCAGATAAAATATTTTCCGCAGATGGTCTGCTTCTTGGCAGCCCGGTATACTATGCCGGTATCTCCGGTACCATGAAGAGCTTTTT
>DOWG01000025.1:4756-5385 GCA_003519685.1 Lachnospiraceae bacterium | reverse complement strand
TCTTATTACTGGAATGTCATTCACGGAGGCGATCCCGGTGAAATATATCAGGATGAGGAAGGCATGGCTATTCTTAAGAATCTGACAAATAACATGGCCTGGATGCTTCAAATCAAAGATTTCAGTAAGGAGGCCTTCCCCATTCCGGAATCTTATCCACGGTCCTGGACAAATTTTGTTCGATAATCCACGAAGAAGGAGAAGAATCCACAGAATTTGTCCTGTAAATTCACAGGTTTTGATATTTACATAAGAAACCGGTTATAGTAAAATAGGATAGACTATAAATTAAATATCGAAAGCTTCGGTATTTACATGATAAAATAGTAAACATAATAATCACGATTTCTTACCGGCACTATTTTTTCTGTGTTTCCCTTCGGAGATAACGTGAATTATAAACATACACTTCGTAAATATTGTATTCTGCAGAGCAGGAAGATCTCTGATTTTCATGTATAAAATTTGCAGACTTTGAAGAAAGGCATGGTTATTGATATGAAGCGACGAAAGATTGCTTGCTTTGGTTTAATATTACTCTTAGTTTTCTCGCTCCTATCCCCCGCAACAGCAAGAGCTACGGCAGGCAGCACGCATAATACAGGCAGCTGGCCCGATGGCCCCAAGGT
>DOWG01000025.1:4564-4707 GCA_003519685.1 Lachnospiraceae bacterium | reverse complement strand
ATCGTTACGTTCTCTAAGAATGCTATTTTTGATGTAGACTTAGACAGCAGCCGAATTGGTATTGATGTCGGTGAACAGCTAACGATGCAGCAATGCCTTTATGCTATTCTTTTAGAGTCCGCAAATGAAGTTACCTATGCGGT
>DOWG01000025.1:693-4482 GCA_003519685.1 Lachnospiraceae bacterium | reverse complement strand
AAGATTTTCGCAACCCGTACCTACCAGATACCTCCAACAAATATTCAAAAGGAAACAAGATATTTAAGAAATCACCACCGCTTTGTACTGAGACAGGAATATCGATATGACGACTGTATTGGCGGTAAAACCGGGTACACCAGTCAGGCTAAATTTACTTTGGTTTCGGTTGCCAAACGGGGGGACTTAGAGTTAATCTGCGTGATTATGAAGGATGATAGCACCTCACATCAGTATACCGATACCAAGGCTTTGTTTGATTATGGTTTTGATAATTTCTCCATCTATCCGATCAATGAACTAGAGAATCCCGGAATGCTTGAAGCATCTCCTATGTTTACAAGGTTTAACCCGCTCCTAAGCAAGACAGAATCCCCGATTATAACCGATGAAAACGGATATCTGGTGCTGCCAAACTCCGCATCCTTTGAGGATGCAGTCAAGAATATTTCATTTTCCCCGGCCCCGGAAGACAAAGAGGGCAATAACATCATCGGAAAAATTTCCTATACTTATATGGGTAAATATGTCGGTGGTGCGAACATTTTGCTTAATAATGTCGAAAAGCTTACCTTGGAGACAAAAAAGCTTAACATTGATAATCCCACCAAAGATCCCAAGGATGCCTCGGGGTCAAAACCGATCGGCCACCTGTATCCTATTGTACTTGGAATAATTGGAGGAATCTTTATCCTCATCCTGGGCTTATACTATATTTTCGTCGAAAGACCCCGATTGAAAAGGAGAAGAGCCTATTATAAGAAGAGGGCTAACCGTAGAATGCACAACGATGAATTCCGGGATCTATAAATTTTATTTCCCATAAGCATCAAAGAGCGAAGATATCTCTTCGTTGGTCAGATTTTTATTCGGATCTTCATAGATTGGTTTGATCTCTTTTGCCTCAGCCTTTGGAAGTTTGGCATTCTGATCCTTAAGCTGAGACAGTGATACGAATAATCTCTCCTGCTCCTGCCCTAATCTTGTGCTTTCCCCTTGAAAGAGATCCATCAATTGCCGGGTATTTTCCTTACTATAATTCAAATTCAGATTTAAAGCATTTTTTTGCCCTTCCATCGACTTTTTTTGAAGCTTCACAATCTCTTCGATTGCTTTCCCATGCTCCTTTTGTAATGTGTCCAGATTTTCAAGAATATCCTTTATCTCCTCCTGAAGAAATTTTGTATTCTTCTTCGTTGCCGCATAGGTTGCCTTCTGCAGATCACATAGCTGTGAGAGGGAACACTTAACGCTTTCCATTTCTTCACGATGCATATTTTCCAATTCATTTTTTATATTATGAAGGCTCTCGTTCCACCGGCTCCGTAAAGAATCAAAGAATAAATATCCGGTTATTATAACAACAACTCCAATACCAACAAAAGTAAACAAATCTCCATTCGTTATATGAATGCAATAAACTTCCAGGATAATTGCAGTTAATAAACACAAACCAAAGAATATCATATTTAATTTTTTTGACATAGCCGGCAGCTCCTCTTTTGTAATTAGTTATCATAAACAACATTATAATATATATCGACCATTTCGAAATACAGTTTAACTATTTATGAAAATAACCGCCCATACTGCCATGATCAATGCTTCTCATCCATGTTTTTCGGAAGACGTACTGTAAATTTAGATCCTATATTTAAGGTACTCTCCAAATGAATCGTTCCATTATAATAATTAACAACATGCTTGACAATGGATAAACCTAATCCGGTACCGCCCATTTTCTTACTGCGGCCCTTATCGACACGGTAGAACCGTTCAAATACCCGCTGCTTTGATTCCTCCGGGATTCCCACACCAGTATCCTCCACAACAATTATGACCTCATCCGATTCTGTTGTTACCGTAACGGATACCTTTCCGCCCGGCTTGTTATACTTAATTGCATTGTTTATCAGGTTCGTAAATAATTCTTTTAGCTGCTGGGTATTCGCCGTCATGACGATTGGCCTGCAATTCATCTCAATGGTTACATCGCATTGCTTTGCAAGAGGTTCCAATGAAGTGCAGACTTCACTTACCAGAGGACACACCCGGACCTTAGATAAAACCACCTCTGCCTCTTTCGTTTCCAAGCGGGAAATCATTAAGATATCATTGATCAGATTCGTCATATTCTGTGTTTCCTTCTTAATCCTTGCAAGAAACTCCTTCTTCTGCCCCTCATCCGTAACCAATCCGTTTTCCAGTAATTCAACATAGCCGCGAACGGAAGTGATCGGCGTCTTTAACTCATGGGAAGCATTCGAGAAAAACTCCTGGCGGACCATCCTTTCAAATTCAATCTGCTTCATGGATTCCTTTACTGCATTGGACATTTCCATGATGGTATCCGCGATCATGTTCATCTCCTCATATTGGTATTTTTTAAAATGAAACTCCGGATTCTGTTCCTTTAGCTTACGTAGTTCTTCCGTTATCTCCATCAGAGGCTTCGTTATAGATCTTGCAAATTGATTTGCCAGAAGAATCGATATTCCCAAGGTCGTTCCTATACTAAATAAAATCGCCGGAAGCAGCATTCCGGTGTATTGCAGAAGCCCGGAAAACGGCACAGCAATTCGAAGAATATAATCCCCCTTACCGGACAGACAGGAAACATAGAGCATGGGAATACGCATCGTATCGGAATATCTCTTGGCATATCCTTCCCCCATTTTAAGCGCTTCCTTTATCTCTTCCCGGCCACTGTGGTTCTCCACCTTTGTATAATCGGTGAGATTACTGTCTGCAAGTACATTTCCCTCGAAATCAAGGATGGTAAATCTGGTGGCTTCCTCATTTTCAATCGCCTTTAAAGAATCCACCTGTTCCTTTAGATTTTTCTGATAATCTATACTAAAATCAGCCATTCTAAGGGTATAAAGAAGGTTATTTCTTGTTTTATCCAGCATGATATCACTGATCGCCATGCTAAAAATACTGCCGCTGAGAAAAAGCACCAGCGATAATATGACGATAAACTTTTTAAAAATTGCCCGTTTCACTTTTTACTCCATTTCTGCGCGTATTTCTGCGCATCTTTTTGCGCATCATATCAAAAAAAGCAGAAGAATTGCAATTTATTATTCTTCTGCTTTCACGAAACGATAACCGACGCTGCGGATCGTCTTGATACAATCGGTACCGACCTTACCTAATTTCTGCCTTAGGGTCCGAATATGAATATCTAAAGTTCTGGATTCTCCATCATATTCATATCCCCAGATCTGATTTAATAATTCATCTCTGGAGACTACCCTGGAGCTGTTCTCAACTAAATACATCAATAGTTCGTATTCCTTAAAGGTAAGCTCTATCCGGTCGCCTTCATTCTTAACTTCCCTTGTCTTCGGATTAATTATCAGGGTCCTTACTTGAATGATATCGTCCGAACTATTCTTATTCGACCGGCGGAGCAGAGAACGGATTCTTGCAGCCAGCTCCAATACACCAAAGGGCTTTGTGATATAATCATCCGCTCCTGCATCCAGACCTACTACCTTATCCAGCTCCTTATCTTTCGCCGTAAGACAGATAATTGGTATATTTTTCAGTTTTGAATCCTCACGGAGGATGCGGATCGCCGACAATCCATCCATCCCGGGAAGCATAATATCGAATACCGCCATATCCGGTTTCTTGATTTTCATATCTTCGAGGGCAGGCTCTGCGGCCTCATATGCCATAATTTGATATCCGAAGCCCTCCAATGCTACTTTCAATAGCTCTCGGATACTCTCATCATCCTCTATTACATAGATTCTTTCCATTCTTCTTCCTCCCGTTTAT
>DOWG01000025.1:0-680 GCA_003519685.1 Lachnospiraceae bacterium | reverse complement strand
TATCGGCTATAAAATTCTTATATTGTTTACCGATCCGGTTTCATGAAACTCTGTCCATTCACAGATATTTACCGCATGATCTCCGATACGTTCAAAATATTTTGCTATCATCAGGATATCCACACACTGATCAACATGTTCGGAGGATTCTCGAAGTATTGCCGCTACCTCAGACTTCACTTTATCAAACAGTTCATCTACGACATCATCTCGTTTCATAACTTCTCTTGCTTCGTCTACATCAACCTTTGTAAAAGCATTTACCGAATCATGGACCATACTCTTCGTAACTTTCGCCATTTGCGGAATATGCTTCACCAAATTATAGATCTGTTCTCTTTTCTCCCTTAAAATTAATTCTGCAATATCCGCCGCATGATCCCCAATTCTCTCCATATCGGTAACGACCTTAAGAGCCGTTGTTACGATTCTTAAATCTCTCGCTACGGGCTGCTGCTTCAAAATAAGGGACAGACATCTTGCTTCAATCGTCTTTTCGATATCATTAATATTCCGATCTCCTTCGATAATCTCTCTCGCAAGGACCTCATCCTGCGTCTCAAATGCGTGCATACATTTCTCAATGGCATCCTCGATCAGATGTCCCATCTCGGTTAAATTATCCCTTAATAATTGTAGCTCATTTTCAAAACTTAATCTGGCCGTCATAGGAAACCTCC
>DOWG01000241.1 GCA_003519685.1 Lachnospiraceae bacterium | reverse complement strand
TACTCGGTAATCGATTTTGAGAAATAAGGCCGGATGAAGTTTTCCTCCAGATGTATTCCCAGCAGCTGACCGATACCGATCACAATATCGATCCCGCCGGTAAAATCGCAGTAGAGCTCTATTGCATAGAAGAACATCCCCACCAGCACATATACGCCCTGATATTCCTTGGGACTTCCTACGATGGTAGTCACCGCGATCAATAAGCGATCCGCAATCACCAGCTTTTTAAAGTAGCCCCAGAGAATTCTCTGCAAACCAAAGGAAAATTCTTTCGCATCAAAGGGATGCCCCGAAAATAATGTTTTCTTTAAATCATCAAACCGGCTGATCGGTCCCTGGATCAGCTGCGGGAAGAAGGAGATAAACAATGCCAGCCGGAACACATTCTTTTCATAAGAATATTTTTCCCGGTATACATCTATGATATATCCCATGGTCTGAAAGGTATAAAAGGAAATTCCAAGCGGCAGTGCAAAACGCAGGAACGGCAATTCCTTGCTCCTTCCAAATAAGGAGAGCAGGGAATTCACATTGGCAATTGCAAAGTCCGTATATTTTAAAACAGCAAGGATACCAAAGTTAAACACAAGACATAGAGTCAGCCAGGTTCTCTGCTTTTTCTTCATGGCTGCTTTATATTCTTTTCGTTCGTCCCGGGAGAGAACTTCCTTATTTTCCCTAATATAATCTGCCTGCTTCTCTTGTAATGCATTTATCTTATAGCTTACAAGATAGGTGGACAGCGTCGTTGCTATGATATAGATAAGATACATTTTTCCTGCAATCGCATAAAATAAATAGCTTGCAAGAAGCAGCAGAATCCATTGATGTTTCTTTCTTATCGAATAATATACAACCATTAACAGGATAAGAAAGAGTAAAAATTCATACGATGTAAAAAGCATACCATCCCCCTATTATTCGTCTTCCAGGAGACGTTCTACCATCGCGTATAATGCCTTCGCAGAATTGAAGTTTTCCGGTTTGATCTCTTCCACAGGAATCGTAATGTCAAATTCATCGCTGAGATCGGATATCAATGTTACGATATCAAAGGAATCAATAATCTTATCATCGATTAATGTTTCACAGGTTTCATAATCTACTTCCGGGTGTAATCCTCTTAATATTTCTAATACTTCTTCCATATCTAATTCTCCAATCTGTTATTGTATTATGATACTTCTTAATTTAAGTGTCAAAAGCCGATTTATCTTATGTGCTAAATTTGTTATAACCCAAATCCGAAATTATTTCAATCAACTGTCGCAGGATTTAAGATTTTGCTTAAAAAACTACTTATTCACGTATTTATTTTTTAATAATACGCGGTCGATCTTTCCGTTCGCGGTCAAAGGCATGTTTTCCAGACTTTCGATCACATTCGGCATCATGTATCTCGGAAGCTTTTCCTTTAAGTAAATTGCCACCTGCGCCGGCGTAACGTCTCCCACATAATAGAGTACGATCTTCTTCTTAACTTCCTCGAACAGACAGCAGACCATCTTCATGTTCTCCATTCCGTTGGCTACGATCTCGATCTCGCCCAGTTCAATCCGGTGTCCCATATGCTTTATCTGGTTGTCCTTGCGGGATACAAAGATTAGTTCTCCCCGTTCATTGTATTTTCCTAAGTCACCGGTACAGTAAATCAGCTCCGGGTAAGCATCGTTTAACGGATTCTGAATAAAGACTTCGTTTGTTTTTTCAAAGTTTCTATAATACCCCAGAGTCAGGGAAGTGCCACGGATACAGATCTCTCCGATCTCCCCCTTTTGTGCCGGCTTTCTGTTCTCATCCAGCAGAAGGATCTCCGTATTATGAAAAGGTTTCCCGATCGGTATCACTTCGTCCGGTTCAAATTCCCGGTTTATTTCATAGTAGCAGGACATTCCGGTGGCTTCCGTCGGTCCGTACAGGTTTACAAATCTTGCGTTCGGCAAGTGCTTTTTCCACCGGTTAAACTGCTTGATTGGAAACACCTCACTACCGAAAGCTATGGTATGCAGATACTTCGGAACCTCCTTCTCCAGTGCTCCAAAGGCTGAAATCATAGTAAGTGCGGATACGACCCAGCATACGGTATTGATCTTATATTTGTTTAAGAATTCCACCAGCTGTAATGGGAACATAAAGAGACTTTTCGGTATTAGATACGTTGTCGCACCGAATTTGAGGGTTGGATAGAGTTCCTTTAAGCAGGCATCCACATAAAGCGGCGTCTGATTGCCGAAAACCGTATTTTCATTAAATTGCAGTACTTCTGATAAATTCTCAATATAATCAATGACCGACCGATGGCAGGCCACTACTCCCTTCGGTATTCCGGTGGATCCGGAGGTAAACACGATATAGATCGGATCCGTATCAATCTGCCTCTCCCGTACTTTACACAAAATCTCATCCTCCACGGCGGTCGTAATCATCGCTTCGTAGGAATAAACCTTTCCCGAAAATGAGAACGCATCTAAGAGCTTAGCGGTATCCTCATCACAGATCACCGCCTTTGGATTTAAGCTTTGAAAGATAAGCTCGATCCGATGCCTGGGCATCTCTTCGTCGATCGGAACATAATAATTACCGCTATAGACAACTCCAAAAAACGTTACGATTGTCCTTGGATGTTTTCCCATAAATACAACGATAGGCTCTTTGTCATGCCCCTGCTTCTGAAGATAGGTCCCGATTGCTCTGGACTGCCGGTATACCTCTTCAAAAGTAATTCCCATATTTTCATCTGCATATGCAATCTTATCCGGAACCTTCGGTACGATTTGTTCCAAATATTCTAAAACATTTCTCTGCATCTTAATCTCCATTCTGCCGTTACCTGCATATAATCGTTTCGATTTTATTTTGGTTAGCCATCTTACATGGATAACAGGTTCTTATAGCTCTCCTTGACCCTGGCTCCGCATAATTCAATCGACTTCATAGCCAATACCTCCATTGCATCCAGATAATTTGGACCCAATGGATAATCCCTCTTGATAAGGGATAGCTCGGTGCATCCAAGAATATTGACTTCCGCACCCATTTGCCATAATTCATCACTGATTGCGGCAAACTTGTCCATATCCGGTGCAATATTAACCTTTAGATTATCATAGATTAAGGTATTCACATATTCCTGCTTGTCCCTCGTCGGAACTACGGCAGCAATTCCATACTGCGCAAGCTCCGTTTGAAAAAGCTTACTGTAAATGGTTCCCTCCGTTGCCATGATCCCGACACTCTTAATTCCCTGGCTGTTTAAATAGGCAGCCGTTTCTTTTACCATATGGATAATAGGAACCCGGATCTCGGAGGCCAATACCTCATAAAAGTTGTGCCCTGTGATACAGGGTATCGCAATATAATCCACCCCTAGCTCACCAAGGATCCTTCCGACCTCGATCATAGGGATAATCGGGTTTTCCTTGCTTTTTCCAAGGATATAGCCGGTACGGTCCGGAATGGAGGGTTTGCTGTATATTATCATTTCTATATGATCCTGATCCCGATTCGCATCGGTCATCTTATTGATTAAACTATAAAAATATTCGGTTGCTAAAGGCCCTAAGCCCCCGATCACGCCTAGCTTTTTCATTCGTCATTCCTCCGGAGTTACATCAATTGATGTTTTATCGTAAACATAATAATTATTACCTCTGATTTCCGTCAGTTTCTCCGCTTCAGATTCCGTCAGATAGAAGGATTCCCGATGATCCTTATTCGGAGTCGCATCGAAATGGTACCAGCCCTCTCCGCAGTTAATCAAGCTCCAATAATGACGTGTCCTGCCTCCCTCACGGGTCAGCCCTATATTCTCTATTCCAGCCCGGTCAAGTAATACCTGGGAAACGGTGAAATAAGTAAAGCAGTCTCCGATTCCGTTCTTAAAGCCACGATATGCCTCCGCCATCCAGTCNNTTCTGGGTCATTCCTTCCTTCACAAGCTGCCCCAAAACCTCATCTGCCAGATCATTTAAAGCCTCTTCGGATACCGTAAGCTTTTTTACCGTAATCTTTGCTGTTTCCGTGGCTTTATTGCCGGAAGAATCTACTGCCGTGTAAATTACCGAATAGGTGCCTTCCTTTTTCAAATTCACATTGCTGGAATCTATCTGCAGCTCAACTTTTTTATCCTTATTATCGGTTACGGTGATTCCCTTGCGATAGGATAAAGAATCGCCTATATATGCGGTCTTATCCCGCACGCCGAGAATCTTCGGTGCTTCGGTATCTTCTTTAACGATTAGAAGGGCTTCCACCTCCGATGTGTTGTTCCCCTCATCCTTAAGCTGTATCGCTACTTTCTGCTCTCCCGGCACAGAAAAGTCTGGTTCCTGAACGTAGGATGCCCTTACCTCGGTTGCATCCTGAATATTTGACAGAAAGGAAATCGGATCAATCGCTTCCCCAAGCCAGGTCTCCTGGTCCACTGTCTCCGCTGTGGGCGGTTTCGTATCCACCACCTGAATTCCGGCGTTCTTGACCGTACCATCTACGTCAAGCTGGATAATTTGCATCCCCGGTTTACTTATGTCAAGCTTGGAAATATCCGTAATAAAGGAAACCTGGTATCTGGAATCAGATATAAAATCCTCCGTCGTAATTGTCTGCCTGGAGCCGGCCTCTATTGTAATCGAATTAATAATATCTATAACCGTCAGCATTGCATTCATTTCCGTTTGATTACCGCCGGAATCTTTTAATAGAAGGGTTACCTCCTGTTTTCCTATCACTGAGGTATCCGGAATATCTTTAAAGGATACGGTAACCTCCGTAGCATCCATAATATTCTTCACAAAGGAATCCGCTGTTACCGTCTCCCCCTTCATTGCTGTATAATTCACACTGACTGCTTTGGGAGGAATTGTATCAACTACTCTTAAGCTGGTATGATACACCTTGCCATCCATCTCAATCTGTATCGAATAAGTACCCGGCCGGCTCAAATCCAGAGAACTTACATCGGTTATAAACCTTGCATCCTTCTTTTGATCTATTAAAAACTCCCCGACATCTGCCATGGGAGAACCCGCTTCTATGGTAACGACCTTAGTCTTCTGGTTCAGCTGCATATATGCAAAGCCGCCAAGATAAATTAAAATAAATAGATTGACAAACAAAAGAAATACTCGTCTTCGTCTTTGTCTCCGTCTTTTTTTTCTTCGAATCATCCTGTCCTCCAGATTTTGAATATCCATGCATTTTATATATAAGCGCGAGTACACATCCTTAGCGGAGCGTTTCTTATCCTATAGGACGCAATTTTCTAATATGATAATAAGAAAATCGCAAAATCCCGCGATTATAGAATCTATGACAGGAGTGTCATAAGTCATATAAGAAAGAGTTTGCCTTGGCAAACTCCCGCGCCGAGCGCGTTCTGCCGTAGGCAGATAAATACCTTACGTGCGAGTGCGCATCCTTAGCGGAGCGATTTTTATCGTATAGGGCGCAATTTCCTATACGATAAAACAATGAACATGAATAAGGTCCTATTCATATCAAAATCTTAAAGTGACTTATGACACTCATATCAATCTATTATATCCCATTTTTAGATACGTATATCATAATAGGATTATATTAAAAAGTCAATAATGGTATTTTTCCTTACATGGCAATTTATCGTTTTTTTAGGATAAATACCAAAAAAAATCATTTAAGGAATTCTTTCTACACAATTCACCACTTTTCAACTTCCGCATAATGTAT
>DOWG01000085.1 GCA_003519685.1 Lachnospiraceae bacterium | reverse complement strand
TGCGGGTTGAATTTGACAAGGTCAGAGGAAGGCTCCTTACCTACCGGGTGGATGGAACGACCTATATCTGCCAGGGGCCGCGGCTCAATATTAACCGTGCTACGATTGATAACGATATGTATAAGCGTTCCGATTGGGAAACACAGTATTTTATACAGCATACGGACGAACAGCTTGAGGCAATGGAATATGCTGCAGAAGATGATAAAGTAACCGTGAAGATCAATACGCATTTCTCCTGCTGGAACCAGACCTGGGGCTTCAAATGTCACTACATCTACACGATCTATGCCAATCATACGATGAAGCTCGACTTAAAGGGAGATGCCTTCCGGTATTCGAGTTTTGCACCGGAGATGCTTCCGAGGGTAGGAATTGAATACCGGATGCCGCAGGAAATGGACGCGGTACAATGGTATGGACTGGGTCCGGGTGAGAATTATTCGGACAGCCGCGAAGCAGCCCATATGGGAGTCTATCAGGCAACGGTAGAGGAGATGCATACGGATTACGTAATGCCGCAGGAGAACGGACATAGAGAACAGGTCCGCTGGGTGGCAGTGGGAGATCAGGCACATTCCCTGTTAGTCGTTTCCAAAAAGCCGATCGGAATCAATGTGCATGATTATACGATAGAAGCCTTGGAAAAGGCTGCGCATACCGATGAGATCGAGAAAGCCGGTAGGACAGTTGTCCACTTGGATGCAAAGCATTCCGGGCTGGGCAGTAACAGCTGCGGGCAGGAGCAGACCTATATTCATAGAGCTGGCATCAATGATTTTACAATGAATCTATATTTCCGTGTTGTAACAAATGATGCGATTATTGGAAACAGCAAAATGCTTACGAACCTTAATGGAACGAAAGAAAGAGCATGGAGGAGATAAGATGGCTACCATTAATGATATTGCAATAAAAGCCGGTGTTTCTGCCTCAACGGTATCAAGAGTGCTGAATCAGGATGAAACATTAAACGTGATGCCGGAAACGAGACGCAGAATATTGGAAATTGCAGAAGAACTGGAGTATCAGAAGAAAGAATATGGGAAGCGTAAGAAAAAACTGACGATTGGTATATGCTTTACGTATCCGTTGGAAGAAGAGCTGACAGACACGTATTACCTATCCATTCGGATTGCGATGGAAAAGAAAATGGAGGAAGAAAAAATAAAGAAGGTATACATTTCCTTAAAGGATTCCATGGCAAAATACAATCACATCGATGGGGTAATCTGTCTTGGCAGCTATGACAAGAATATTGAGCAGAAGATGGAAGCAATTCAAAAGCCTGCCGTATTTGTTGACTGTTCGCCGGATGTAAACAAATATGATTCGGTAGTCATCAGCTATCAGCAGATCGTGGATAGTGCACTCGATTATTTTACAGAATTGGGTCATAAGAAGATCGCTTATATCGGCGGTATTGATATGGATACCCTGGGCAATGAAATTGTCGATAACCGGCTGCAATATTACGAAGCGTATATGAAAGAGAAGGAACTATACCGCGAGGACTATGTGAAGATCGGCCAATACACNNGCAGCCGGCTGCTATAAAAGCGCGAATGAACTTGGAAAGGAAATTCCAAAGGATATCAGTATCATCGGTGTCAATGATATTCCGGCGGCAAAATATATGCTGCCGCCGCTGACCACCATGCGGCTCTACATGGAATTCATGGGAGAGACCGCGGTGGAATTAATTCAGGATCGAATCCATACGGAACGTAAAATCTGTAAAAAGGTTGTAATTCCCGCCAAACTAATGGAGAGAGAAAGCGTTATCAATATAAAATAATGGGAATTACACACAAGGAGGAGGGAATTAGATGAAACGTGGCAAGGGTGAGACAAAAAGTTTATGGAGAAGGCTGAATAGTCTAAAGAATTTTCCCTATTTTTTGATTGCTCCAACGGTAATTATCTTTGTAGTATTTATGGTATATCCGATTGTTTATTCACTGATTTTAAGCTTTCAGGAATTTAAGCATGGCACCTATAGTTTTGTCGGACTAAAAAACTACATTGTCCTGTTTAAGGATCCGATTTTTTATAAGGCATTGATGAACACATTTTTCTATCTGATTGTCCAGGTACCGATTATGATAGGGCTTGCCTTGATTATCGCCGTTTTTGTAGAAGAGAAACATGTTAAGGGAAAGGCCTTTTGGAGAACCAGTATTTTTCTCCCTTCCATTACAGCGTTAGTTGCCTACGCCTTAGTATTTAAAGTATTGTTTAATGGAGATTATGGATTAATAAACTACGTAATTAGCGCGCTTGGCGGTGATAAGGTTCAATGGTTCTATTCCAAATGGCCGGCCAGATTCTCGATTATCATTTCCATTACCTGGAGATGGACCGGATACAATATGATTATTCTGCTTGCGGGATTACAGGCCATACCGGAAAGCGTATACGAATCCGCTGCAATTGACGGAGCCGGCTTCTGGAAGAAGCTCACATATATCACGGTGCCGATGGTGAAGCCGATCCTCCTGTTTACTACGATCACATCAACCATTGGAACTCTGCAGCTGTTCGATGAGCCCTATGTATTGACGCAGGGCGGACCGGATTATGCAACAATAACCATTGGCCAGTACTTATATAACAATGGCTTTGTCTATATGAACTTCGGGTACGCATCGGCAATTGGATATGTGATGGTATTTATCATCGGAATCTTATCGGTGCTGCAATTTAAAATAAAGGATAATTAGAGAGGAGGAAGAAAGAAATGGTTAATGATACGAAAAAGAAGAGCCGGATCGGTCATGTCGTAATCTATATATTTTTAGCAATCACTACATTTATTTCAATCTTTCCATTTTATTTCATGTTTATATCGGGATCCAATACGAACAAGGACATCCTCTCAAACCCGCCAAAATTATCATTCGGTCCCTACTTGGCTGAAAACTTTAAGATGCTATCCGAACGAATGGATATATTGCTTACGACTTATAACACACTTTTTGTATCAATCGTTTATACCTTGCTGGCCGTATTTATATATTCTGCAGCCGGCTATATCTTAGCAAAATTTAATTTTGTGGGAAGAACGGTCATCTTCGGATTTATCATGCTGTCCATGATGATTCCGACGCAGGTTTTATATGTACCGTGGTTTAAGATGATGATTGGAGCAGGGATGACGGACAGCCATTGGGGCGTAATACTTCCGATGCTTGCCAACTCGTTCGGTGTATTCCTAATGAGGCAGAACATGCTGAGCTTTCCTACCGCATTGATTGAGGCGGCCAGGATCGACGGCTCTACGGAGACCAGAACCTTTTTCAGTATTGTTTTACCGAATGTAAAGCCCGCATTGGGAGCCCTCGTTATCTATATGTTTACTTCCATGTGGAATAACTTCATGTGGCCGCTAATTATTCTGGGGAGCAAAACAAAATATACCTTCCCGGTAGCACTCGCAATGCTGGATGGGAATCCTACCAATAAAAATTATGCGGTGATTATGCTGGCAACATCAATTGCAACGCTGCCAATATTAATAATATTCCTTATATTTCAAAAACAATTCGTTGCAGGTGTCATGGGTGGCTCTGTCAAAGAATAATGAAATAAAGCATTTTCTTACAATTTAATTTCAACCAAAAAATGAATTAGGGAGGAAATAGTCTCGCAAAAAAACTGCGAGCCATTATAAGAATAGCAAAAGCAGCTATTCTTCAGGATTTATGCCCAAAAAGCATGGGCGTTAGAGCGCAAAGGCAGCGCAGAAAAGAGGATAAGTATGAAGAAAAAAGTATTGTTAATATTCACTTTGCTAATGGTTAGTATGACGGCTTTCACAGCTTGTTCCAAAGAAGAAGGCAGCAAAGAAAATGAAAATGAAAAAGTAACCTTAACCGTATGGTCCTGGGACGTTGCGTTAAAGCAATTAGAGGCAAGTGCGGAAAGATTCAAAGAAACCAATCCCGATGTGGAATTTGTTTTCGAAGAAATGGGAACGGAACAGATATATGCCAAATTATCCACCGGTCTTGCTACCGGTGACGGACTTGGAGACATCATTACTTTGGAGGGCGAGCAGTTAAGCGGTTACGCATCAAACTATCCAGAGGGATTTCTGGAATTAAATGATATTGTTAAGAAAGATGATTTCCTTCCGGTAAAAATGGGTGAGGTTACGGTAAATGGCAAGGTATATGGTTTCCCTTGGGATGCCGGCCCAATCGCTATGTTTTACCGTACGGATTACTTTGAACAAGCAGGTGTAAAAGCAGAAGAGATCATCACCTGGGAGGATTTCATTGAAGCTGGTAAAAAAGTGGCAGCAACCTGTACCACACCAAGCGGTGATCCGGTCATGATGCTTCCGATTGCGCCGACATCAACGAATTTCTACCGTATGCTCTTATTACAATTAGGACAGGGCTTCTTTGATGCGGAAGGAAACACGATATTAAATACCGATGCATCCGTAAAGGCATTGAATCTGGAAAAGAAGATTTTTGACTCCGGTATCGCTTTATCCTACAATGGCTGGGATGAGTACGAAGGTACGGTTGCAAATGAAAGCGTAGCTACGATTCCAGAAGCCGTATGGATGATCGGTACGATCAAAGATAAAGCACCTCAGACCAGCGGGAAATGGGGCGTTATGAATATGCCGGCATTTTCCTCGGGGGAAAACCATGGTGCAACCAACGGAGGCTCTTTACTTGCGATTAATGCAAAAACAAAGAACGCTGAAATGGCAAAGAAGTTTGTTGAATTTGCTATGACGGACGAGCAGCTGTTAGTGGATGGATTTACAAATTACGGTTTATATCCTTCTTACATGCCGGTATATAGTAATGCCGTCTTTGCTCAGGGAGATGAATTCTTCGGCGGACAAAAGGTTTATCAGACATTTATCGAGATCGGAAAAGTCATTCCAACGATCAACTATACAGAGAATTTCGCAGAAGCCCTCGATACGGTTGGCTCCTCTGTTACAAAGGTATTACTTCAAGACGCAGATGTTCAGGAGACAGTCGATAAACTTCAGTCGGATCTGGTTTCCAAATTCGGTAAGTAAAAGAAGAATACCTCTACGATAAAACACCCGTATACTTGTAAAAGCGATTATAATAGATAAATAATTATAAAGAGTGTTGCTCAGGAGATGGACTCTGATGCAGCACTCTTCTTGACATATGAATCAATATCTTTAATGATAACGTTTGGTATGTTTATCATAGCACTGCTTGCCTATATAGATAGGAACAACAAGCGAAAATAAATAAGCCTACCCTGTACTTGCCAGTATAAGTAGGCTTATTATTTATACGAGGCTAACCACCTATGTGGGCGGTTACTCCCATTAAGATGAATTGGCAAGCCAATTTGCCTTAACCTATTTCTATTATACCATATTCCCCCTTTT
The DNA here is from genome assembly GCA_003519685.1 of Lachnospiraceae bacterium. Classification (GTDB taxonomy): domain Bacteria; phylum Bacillota; class Clostridia; order Lachnospirales; family Lachnospiraceae; genus Mobilitalea. Next base: position 3,960 of record DOWG01000085.1, on the reverse strand, counting down.
TGTAAAGGTGGGATTTTTTCTTTATTGGAAGGTGGTATGAAACAGCGGAGTTTAGCAAAGTAAATGAAAATAGATATATATATAATAGAGGTTAGTTGAATTGTATAGAATTTCATCAAAATTTGTGATAAAATTTAGATTAATATATTTACTAGGTAATGCGCAAAAGACAGCGCAGAAATGAGAAAAATTATATAGAAATGGGGCAGTACGACAGATGATTTATTATTACATTACGAAATTAGTGGAATACGGACTTGACACAGGACTCATTCATAAGCAGGACAGGGTCTATATAATCAATTCCCTGCTAGAATTATTTCAGCTGGAGCAATACGAGGAACCGGTACAGACAGTATCGGAGCCATCTGCACAATTAAAAATGAGTCTGGAAGAAATTCTGAACGGCATGACGGATTATGCTTATGAGCATGGAATACTTCAGGAAAATAGTATCGTTTATCGGGATTTGTTTGATACGAAAATTATGGGGCTTTTAGTACCAAGGCCTTCGGAGGTTGTTAATAAGTTCAAGGAATTATATAGGATGGATCCGGTCAAGGCGACTCAGTACTATTATAAGTTTAGCCAGGATACCGATTACATAAGACGTTACCGGATTAAGAAGGATAAAAAGTGGACGATTGATACGGAATATGGCAGCTTGGATATTACGATAAACTTATCGAAGCCAGAGAAGGATCCGAAGGCGATCGCTGCAGCTAAATTAGCCAAGCAGAGCAGTTATCCCAAGTGCCAGCTTTGCCGTGAGAATGAAGGGTATGCGGGAAGGGTAAATCATCCTGCCAGACAGAATCACAGGATTATTCCCGTGGAGTTAGACGGTGAGCAATGGGGATTCCAGTATTCTCCCTATGTGTACTATAATGAGCATTGCATCGTATTCAACTATGAACATATTCCTATGATAGTTAATAAGGCAACGCTTCGCAAGCTATTCGATTTTGTAAAGCAATTTCCCCATTATTTTGTCGGTTCGAATGCAGATCTGCCAATTGTCGGAGGATCCATTCTTACTCATGAGCATTTCCAAGGAGGAAATTATACCTTTGCCATGGCAAAAGCACCGGTGGAAAGCAGCTTTACGATACCCGGTTATCCGGATGTGAGGGCCGGTATTGTGAAATGGCCGATGTCCGTGATTCGTCTGCAATCAGAGAATATAGACTCCCTGACCGGCGCGGGAGATGCCATCTTAAATTGCTGGAGAAGTTATACCGATGAAAATGCCTCTATCTACGCATACTCCGATGCAGAGGGTAATCCAATGTCCGGCGAGGCAGCGGTGAAGTGTTCTGCAGAAGAGTTAAAGCAATGCGAACCTCACAATACGATTACGCCAATTGCTCGTAAGACAGGCGATATCTATGAGCTGGATCTGGTGTTAAGAAATAACCTTACTACCAAGGAGCATCCGCTCGGTCTCTACCATCCGCATGAAGAGCTGCATCATATTAAGAAAGAGAACATCGGTCTGATTGAGGTTATGGGGCTTGCCGTATTGCCGGCAAGATTACAGGTAGAAATGGAAACGCTGAAAGATTATATCCTTGGCGGTAAGGATGTAGCCTCAAATGAAATGATTGCAAAGCACGCAGACTGGGCAAAGGAGTTTACAACGCACTATACGGATATTAATGAAAATAACATTGATGACATTCTTAAGAAGGAAATCGGCTTGGTATTCCTGAAAGTGCTTGAGGATGCCGGAGTATATAAGCGGGATGTGAAGGGCAGAGCGGCCTTTGGGCGCTTTGTTAATGAACTGCAGTTGGAATTGGGGAAATTTTTATAAATGAATCAATTATTAAGATGATGAAATAAATGCTTCATAGGAAAGCTCCCCATCAAGGATATTTGCATGAATGGTTGTCCGACTGCTATTTTCGTGTTTGGTTTCCAATAATTTCGGCAATAATAAGATTATATCGTATATCTGCCGAAACTCTTGACACACGATTACTTTTTGGCTAATGTAAGATTATATCGTAGATTAGCCGAAAGGAGGAGGCTTTATGAACTATATTAAAAGAGACATTGAAGCATTCGTTCTTGATACCTCAAAGGAGTATGCGGGAATCCTGATCACCGGTCCCCGGCAGGTCGGAAAGACTACCATGCTGCGGCAGCTGATGGATGACAGCCGTCACTATGTTACGCTGGATGATTTGGATGAGAGAAGATTGGCGAAAGAGGATCCGGCTCTGTTTTTGTCACTGCATCCTGTACCGGTATTGATTGATGAAGTGCAGTACGCTCCCGAGCTGTTCTCTTATATTAAGATAGCAATTGACAATGGTGCGGCGCCAGGCGCTTTCTGGCTGACTGGGTCGCAGTCCTTCCGTCTTATGGAGCTGGCGCAGGAATCCCTTGCGGGGAGGATTGCCATTTTCCATTTGACAGCCTTATCTCAGCATGAAATATACGGGAGTGGCGAAAATACACCGTTTACACTGGAGTTGTCTAAGCTGCAGGAGCGGGCTCAAAGAGGTGCACAGACGGATGCGGTCGGCATCTATCAGCGTATCTGGAATGGAGCCATGCCCGGTATGGCGAGCGGAAAGTATACGAACCGGGAAATCTTTTATAGAAGCTATATCCAGAGTTATATCGAACGGGATGTCAGCGATATGGTGGAGCGCATTGATAAGCTGGGGTTTCTGGACTTTATCCGGGCTGTTGCCTGCCGGTGCGGACAGCAGCTAAACATTCATGATATTGCATCTGACGTAGGTTACAGTGCAGATACGGTCAAGCGATGGCTGGGTATTCTGGAAAATTCGGATATAATATTTTATCTTCGGCCTTATTCCAACAATCTCTTGAAAAGAACCATCAAGACACCCAAGCTGTATTTTTTCGACACAGGATTGGTGGCCTACCTTACAAAATATAGCAGCTCTGAAATTCTGCTAAATGGCGCCATCAATGGAGCAATATTGGAGAACTATACCATATCCGAAATCAGGAAAAGCTATATCAACGCAGGTATGGATTGCCTGATGTACTATTATCGCGACCGGGACAGCAAGGAGATCGATGTGGTAATAGAGGCGGACGGTAAATTACATCCCTTGGAAATAAAGAAATCCACCCGACCGGGTACCGAATTGGCGAGTACCTTCAAAGTACTGGACGCGGCATCGGTTCCGCGCGGCGCAGGAGCCATTCTATGCTTACGTGAAGGCTTATCTGCAGTGGACCGTCAGAATTATATCATACCTATATGGATGATTTGAATTTCACACGCTCTGTGATCCGGTCATAGGTATCCCGGATCAGAGCTTCGTTCTCCATAAAGACATCCACGATATCCGGATCAAAGTGGGTTCCTTTGCCCTGCAGGATGATATCAAGGCTTGTTTCATGGCTGTAAGCTTCCTTATAGACCCTTTTTGAACGCAGGGAATCATAGACGTCAACCACTACCATGATTCTTGCGGATAAGGGGATGTCCTCTTTAGATTTGCCGGTGGGATATCCGGAGCCGTCCCAGTTTTCGTGATGGTAATAAACGATATTGTAACCTAAGGAAAGAAAGGTATTACTGGGGTATTTCTCCTGTACTTTGGCAAGGATACCGGAACCGATCGTAGTATGCTTTTTTATGACTTCAAATTCCCCCGGTGTCAATCTTCCCGGCTTTAACAGAATGCTGTCCGGTATGCCTACCTTACCGATGTCATGCAGTGTACTTGCAATATAGATATTATCGATATAGTTGCTGTTGATATAGCCGGAGTACTTGGGATGATGGCTTAGCTTTTCGGTTAGGATCTTGCACAGCTCGGAGACCCGCTCGATATGGGTGCCGGTTTCATCATCCCTCGACTCCGATAGCTTGGCGAGAGCATAGATGGTAGCCAAATGGGACTCGGAGATCTCTTTTTCGATCCGGCTGTTTTTCTCAAATTCTTTTTTGTAATAATCTGCAAAAGT
>DOWG01000308.1:1874-4827 GCA_003519685.1 Lachnospiraceae bacterium | reverse complement strand
CATTCCTTTTTGTAATGCATTGGTGAACCCTTCGATCACCTTGGGATTCTTCTCAATATAGCTCTTCTTCGCGGAAAAAGCCGTATAAGGAACCTTACCGCTCTCCACACCCAGGGAAGCCGCCACTTTACCGGCACCCTCTAATTCCAATGCGGTTGCCTGCGGTTCAAATTCAATCGTATAATCGCCTTGCCCTGCTGCAAATGCCTGTGAGGTTAAACCGAAATCAATATTCTGAACAATTGTTAAGTCTTTGGCCGGATCAATGCCCTGTTTCTTTAAAATGTATTCAAATACCATCTCGGGCATCCCGCCTTTTCGTCCGCCGATAACGGTTTTTCCTTTGACATTCTCCCATTTGAAGTCTTCGTTTAAGTCTCTGGTGACCAGGAAGTTACCTGCTCTCTGGGTAAGCTGGGCAAAGTTTACCACATAGTCATCGGCACCCTCATTATAGACATAGATGGAAGCCTCCGCCCCCATAAAACCAATCTCTGCTTCTCCGGAAATTACTGCAGTCATTGTTTTGTCGGCGCCGAGCCCATTCACCAAAGTAACTTTTAATCCTTCCTCTTCAAAGTACCCCTCTTCGAACGCAACATACATCGGTGCATAGAAGATGGAATGCGCCACTTCATTTAACGTAATTTTCGTTAGCCCTTCCTCTTTTTTACATCCTACTGCCAAGAATGCAGTCATAGCGACTATGATCAGTATGCTGACAAGCTTCTTTTTCATAAATAACCTCCCAGAATATTATCTTACTTCTATAATATATCTTCTGGGAGGATGGATTGTGCTTGTATGCTTTGTGTTTTTATGGAGTAGGATTTCGTTATTTTTTACCCAGCGTTACATCCAAGATTTTTTCTACATATTCCCCATTCTCTAATACGCTGGTCTTAAGCTTAATGGTTTCTCCGGCCTTACGGTAAGATAATACATTCACGATATCATCCGTAGTCTCGATTTTATGACTGTCAATACCGGTAATAATATAGCCGGCCTTTAATCCTGCTTTTGCTGCCGGGGAATCCTTAACAACCTCATTAATATATACCCCAATCGGCATATTGAAACGTTCTGCATGCAGTTCGGTTACATTCTGTGCAGAGTCAAGATAGATACCTAAGAAGCCCTGCTCGGAGGTTTTGACTTCTTCCCGGTTCATCAGCTCATTAATCATCGGAATGGCATCGGAGATCGGAATTGCATAACCTATTCCTTCGACCTCCTTGGAAGCGTACTTGACGGAGTTGATACCAATTACCTCACCGGCTGCATTTAATAAAGCACCGCCGCTGTTACCGGGGTTAATTGCTGCATCCGTTTGAATTAGGCTCATGGTATTGTTATCAATCGTAACATCCCGGTTTACTGCACTGATATATCCAACGGTTACCGATTGCCCATAACCAAGGGCATTTCCGATGGCAATCGCCATCTGTCCGGGCTGCACCTCTTTCGAGTCGCCAAGGGTTGCAACTTTAATCGCACCCAGGGTTTCCTTGGTTAAGTCCCCAAGTTTCACGGACAGGACAGCAAGATCCGCTCTTGCTTCCGCGCCTTTTACCACTGCCTGTGCCGTAGATTTATCCGAGAATACAATTTCAACCTGATTTGCACCTGCAATTACGTGGTTATTGGTTACGATTAAAATTTCTGAACCGTTTTGCCCGATTATAATACCGGAACCGCTGCCTTCTACCGGTTGGTCGAACTGTCTTCCCCAGAAATCATAAGTATATACCCCGGAAGAATTAATCGCAACGATGGAGGGCATTACATTTGCCACCACATCCGAAACATCGGTTACCACCTCATCACTGGATACTTTCGTGGGTATCGCCGTAGGACTTGTCTCACTCTCCGTTGCCTTCAAGGTATCTCCATCCGGATTTTCCCCGATTAACGCCTCTGGCTGTGTGAAATAATTATATCCCTGAAAAACGGCTCCGGATATAATTCCAAACAGGATGGCAGCTGCGGCAAATCGGAGTACTCCCGCAATTCTTCTCTTCTTCTTTACCTTAGCTTTTTTACCGGGAATGTTATTGGCTGTATAGCCGGTATTGCTGCTCTGCGCATTGCCATATTGCATATTCCCATACGGCGTATTATATTGGCTGTTTGACTGTGTATTGTTATATTGGTTGTTTGACTGCGCATTACTGTATGGATAGCCAGGTTGCGCATTGCTATATTGGTTATTCGTCTGAGCACTGTTATACGGTGTATTGCTTCCCGGATAACCGTAATTCGTATTTGCCTTAACTGAATAACCGGGATCCTGCTGAATCTGATCCTGGGTGTAACGATATTGGCTGCTCGGATTGATGTTCTGGCTATTTTCCTGCTGACTGCTTCCTTCCTTGCTGTTATCAACGGGGGGTTCTCCCGCCTGATTATCCTTATTTATATTGCTGATGTTTTCATTATCCATATTATCCCTCATTTCTACGCGGCTTTTTACGCTTGAAATTGTATTTATTTCTTTTTGGTAAATACAGTTTAGCAAGAAATTATGTTTACTTTGTGTATAGATATTGAAGAAATTATGAAAATATGCTCTGAAAATGTGCTCTGCTTATCTTACCGGCAGAAAACATCCGAGTATCTTCATATTCATTGCCTCCTCCTTAATACTGTATAGCGCATTTTGTATTACCGGCTGATTGATACACCCCTCCAAATCAATAAAGAAGCGGTATTCAAATGCTTTGTCCGGCACCGGCCGGGATTCAATCCTTGTCATGTTAATATTATTATAGATCAAATGGGATAACATATGATAGAGAGATCCGGTTTTGTGCGGAAGTTCAAAACATATGCTTGTACTATCGGCGCCTTTTTGGTACATTTTTAAGTTGGAAATTATAATAAATCTGGTTGCGTTATTGGCTTCCTTATGAATGGATTCCTGTAATAACTGCAAACCATAATACTCTCCTGC
>DOWG01000308.1:1101-1789 GCA_003519685.1 Lachnospiraceae bacterium | reverse complement strand
ATCCCCCAGAGGCAATGCTCCACCTTAACTACATGTTCCCCAATAATTGTATTATTATATTCTGCTAACAGATCATAAATATCCGATAAAGAACCGGTGGAAGAATTTTCAATCGGCAGCACCCCATATTCCGCCTTCCCTTCCTTTACAGCCTGCATCACCTCGGCAAAAGTTCCCATGGAAATTCCGGTCACTTCTTTATTAAAATACTCCTGCATCGCCTGCTCCGTATAGGATCCTTTCTCACCATAATAGGCAATCTTCGTGTTCGAATCGGTATGGATCTTATCCACTTCCTGAAAACCAAAGCAATCTCTTGTACCAAGCAAGGAATACTGCAGGCGGCGGCTCAGAGACATAATCTGCGAGAAGAAAGCAGCCACTGCTTTTTTGTTCTGCTCCTCTTTCGCCATAGCCTCCAGAGCAGCCAGTTTTTCCTTTTCCCTGTCGGGATCATAAACCGCTTTCCCTGTCGTTCTCTTATACGCAGCGATATCCTGCGCCAGCTGCATCCTATATTCAAAAAGCTCTAATAGCTTTTGATCCACCTCGTCTATCTTTTTTCTGCTTTCCTGTAAATCTATCATCGAATTCCTCCATAACCATGTGTATGTATTTTAAGCTTTCGTTTGTCTCATTATACAAGAACAGAGAAAAGGATGCAATCTGTTACTGTTCACACCCACCA
>DOWG01000308.1:0-1067 GCA_003519685.1 Lachnospiraceae bacterium | reverse complement strand
TTGTCGAAATCATATTATAGACTTTGTTAGGGGTGTGAACAGTAACCAATCTATGGATGAGAATAAAACCATAGTTATCCCCATATTGCATATTATTTGGCAAAGATATATAATATCGTTAAGTATGAAACAGCATGATATATGGAGGCACTTATGATAAAAACAGTTGGAAAAGTATTTCTCACATTAATCGGTATAACCGCTGTAAGCTTCGTTGGATTATGGCTCTATACCCAGAACAGGACCTTTCCGAACAATGAGGATATGATTGGCAATTCTACCGGTAATATATATAACGGCGGACTATTCTGTGAGGCGGACAGCCATATCTATTTTAACAACTTATCCGATGACGGCAGTCTCTATGTGGCGGATTCGGATCTGCTAAACTTTAAAAAGCTGAATGAAGATAAAGCGGTTTATATCAATGTAGACAATAATTATATCTATTATGTACGTGCAAATAATACAAGGGAAAACAGCACTCATAATATTTTAATGTATAACAACACCGGTATCTATCGCATTAAACAAAACGGAACCGGTTTGAAAGCAGTTTCCTATCAGCCCGGAGCCTATCTTACATTAAAAGGGAATTATCTGTATTATCAGAAATACGATGTGGAAAGCGGTTTGTTCTTATATCAAAATTCAACTGACTGTTCGGAAGAAAAGCTCCTTGTAAAGGATGCCGTTATCCCTGCTGCCGTAATGGAGAATAAATTATATTATGCCGGTTTATCGTATGACCATAATTTCAATGCGGTTGACCTGTCAACCTGTAACACAAAAGCAGTTTTAGAGGGAAGCTATCTTTACCCGATCTTACATGGCGGTTACCTTTACTATATAGATGTCAAAGATAATTATAAAATTTACCGGGCAAATGAAGACGGTTCTGATCCGGTAATGCTGGTAGATGACCGCTGCTCTACCTATAATATTACAAACAGCGGGAAATACCTTTATTATCAGATCGATAATGGCCTTAATAATCAGATCTGCCGGATCGATCTTACGACCCTGAAAGCAGAAACGTTATTAAGCGGAGATTATAAGCAGATCCA